>JAGTUV010000044.1 GCA_018224305.1 Gemmatimonadota bacterium | reverse complement strand
GATCGCACTCGCTGCCGATCATCGTGCAACTGGATGTTACCGATGGCCTCGCGCGCGAGCGGGAGGCATCTGAACTCGTTGCCCTGGGGCGAAGCATCGCTGAACCGGCGGTTCAGACTGTATACCGCGAGTACCTGATGGCGATAGACAGCATCCTGGCGCCTGAGTACCTCGGCTTGGCGATGGAGGTGAATCTCATTCGGGCGGTGGCGCCTGCGGATGTGTACGGTGCTGTTGTCACGATGACCAATGAAGGAGCGGCGGCGCTGGCCGCGCACGGGTCCTCCGCGGAGCCATTCGTATCGTTTCAGGTGGAGACCGCGTGGGGTCGCCTTGGCGGCGAAGTCGGTTACACGGGTATCGGAACAGAGCGTGCAGACTTTCCGTTCATCCGCGCCGCCGGACTGTCGTCCTACCCGTTCCTTGGCGGTTTTGACGATCCCGAAGAGGTGCCGCTGGACTACTACGCCCGGCTGCTCGCGCAAACGTCGCTACCCGGTCTGGTCGTGGAGGGCGGCTGGTCGTCAGCATCGGTGGAAGGAGTGGGTTCATCGGCGGAAAAGCAGGCCCGCTGGATACGTCGCCAAATGCAGCTGGCAGATCATGCGGGGCTCATCGCCGTGACTCAGATCACATTCACCGACCTCGATCTGTCGACGTATCCAGTGCCGCCGAACTCGATTCTGCCGCTGTTCGCACACCTGGGGCTGGTGGACACTGACTTCCGCTCAAAGCCCGCACTGGCAGAGTGGCAACGTGCTTTTTCGCGAACTCTGCGCCCACCCGATTGATTTCCCAAGCGACATGGTGAACCTGTTGGAGTGGGCGAGTGCGGAATCCGACGCAGGCCCGACGCCTGCGTGCGTTCAGAGGAGGATCGGGTTATCCTGATCCTGCAGATCACTTCAGAGGAGACGCGCATGGCAAAGAGAAGGCAGACATTCGAGCGGGCCGCCAGGAAGCGGAAGGCAGAGCAGCGTGCGAAGGCGGCAGCCAACCGGCCGGACAGTCCGGACGAGAAGCAGAAGGCGAAGGAAACCAAGGGTTCGAAGGAATAGCACTGCCGGGGGCGGACACGTCGGTTCGCATGCGCGCCTGCGCGATCTGCGACAAGCCTTGCGCGGACCGTACTGCGAGGCTTGTGGCCAGCGGGAGCTGCCCGGACGACACACGCTGCGGAGTTTGCCGGGAGGCCTGCTGGGCCAGAGCAGGAGCAACTCAGTGACGACACGCCGCACGAGAAGCGTCATTGCGTCAGGCAGACCGCTCTCCACCCGGATAGGACTGCTGATCGTCGCGGGTCTGCTGACCGGCTGCGCCGTTACAGGTTCCGCGCCAGCACCTCGCTCTGTGTTCCGTGCCGTGCTGATCAGCGATCTGAACGCGTCCTACGGCTCCACGCACTATCCCGCAGAAGTCGGCAACGCGATCGCGCACATCACGGATACGTGGAGACCCGACGTCGTGCTCATCGCCGGCGACATGGTGGCGGGCCAGTCACCGCAACTCCCCGATTCCATAGTATGGGCGATGTGGGCGGCCTTCGATTCCGTTGTCGCGGCGCCTCTGCGCTCAGCGGGTATCCCTCTCGTTGCGACGATGGGGAATCACGACGCGTCGGCCTACCCAGCGCATGCGCGGGACCGGCGCATCGCAGCAGAGCACTGGCGCGCTTCGCCGCACCGGTCTCAATTGCCGCGGCTCGTTCATGGAGATCATTACCCGCTGCGCTATGCGGTCCGTTACCCCGACGTGTTCATCGTTGCGTGGGATGCGACGAATCAGGAGAGCACGACCAGCGAGGAACTGCTCAACTGGCTGCATGGTGTGCTCACCAGCCACGAGGCCAGGCAGGCGCGCCACAGGGTAGTGCTCGCTCACCTGCCGCTGTACGGTGTGGCGGAAGGGCGGGACCGGCCGGGCGAGGTGCTGTCGCACGGTGATGAGGTGCGCAGGCAGATCGAGTCGTGGGGAGCGACGCTGTTCGTCAGCGGGCATCACCACGCGTACTACCCGGGACGCCGCGACGCGCTCGACCTCCTGCACGCGGGCGCACTGGGCGAAGGGCCCCGCGTGCTGCTCGGCACCGGCATGGCGGCGACGAAGACCGTGAGCATACTCGACTTCCACGCCGACTCGCTATCGATAACAACCTATCGCATGGAAGGCGGCACGGACGTATCGGAGCCAGTCGCCACGGAGAGCCTGCCTGCCATCATCTGCAGCAGCAGGGGCTGGGTAATGCGACGGGATGTGGCCGCGGTGGACACCTCGTGCGCCGCGCCGCGCTGACGTTTGTCCGCAGCCGGTCGGCGACCGAACGAAGCGCTCGACAATGAGGGACAATGGTGGCTGTAGCCGAAGCCCGGATCCGGTTGGCGACACCTGACGACGGTGCGGCGCTGGCGGCGGTGTACCGTTCCGCGGTGGTGGAATCGGTCATCTCGTTCGAGTACGAGCCGCCGGATGGTCCGGTGATGGCGTCGCGCGTCGTGGGCACGCTGTGCCGCCTGCCGTGGCTTGTGTGCGAGCTGGCAGGTCGGGGTGTAATCGGCTATGCCTACGCCGGTCCGCACAGAGAGCGCGCGGCGTATCAGTGGTCTGTGGACGTATCCGCCTACGTGCATGAGGATATCCGCCGCGCCGGCGTCGCGCGCGCGTTGTACATATCACTGTTCGCGATTCTGGTGATGCAGGGATTCCGCAACGCGTTCGCCGGCGTCACTCTGCCCAACGATGCGAGCGTCGGCCTCCACCGCGCTGTCGGCTTCACGCCAATCGGCATATACCGTGGCGTCGGCTACAAGCTCGGATCGTGGCACGACGTCGCCTGGTTCGAGCGTCAGCTCGCCGGCCGCGATCTCGCTCCCGCGCCGCCTGTATCATTGCCGCAGCTGACTACAACGGATATCGAGGCAGCGCTCGCGGTGGGAGTGCCGCACCTCCATCTGTCCCGCTGAAGGAGCGTAGCGGCCCACCCCGCCCGGCCGAGCACTTGCGCATGCTGGTCGCCGGGCCAATGCTTTGTGCGGGGTCCAGTGACCAGATCCTGACGTCGAACGATGCCTGCTGCTCCAGCAACCGCCGAGTATGACAGCATGCCCATAGATCGCGGCACCCTCGACCAGCAACTCCTGGAACTGCACGAGAGCACACATTGGTGGGATCTGCGGGAGTTCCGGGACCTGCCATCGGTGCTCCACGGCAATGAACAGATTCTGGCGCTGGCACGCGGCAAGATCGCACGCGTGCGACTGCTGCGACGAACGTGGCTCATTGTCGTCACGGACCGTCGCATCCTGTGCCTTCGTTCGGGAGGCAGCACCGGCTGGCGTCAGCTGGAGGTGAGGGCGGACCAGATCGAGCGGGCTACGCTGCGTGTGGGCCCGTTCAAGGGACGAGTGCGGGTCGTGGCAGGGGGGCAGACGTACCGGCTGCTGGTACCGCGGACGGATGCATACAAGCTGATGACTGCGCTGTCCGGCATCGTTACACACGCGAAGGAAACGCCATCCGCGTTCGGGCCGACACGTATCGCGCTTCGGGTGATGGATCACATGCTCGCGCTTCCGGGCGCCGCGCTGGCGCCTGTCGTTCCGCGGGCGATTACCGTATCCGTGCCTGGACCTGCCCAAAGCGAAGTCGCCGAGCAACGATTGGAGATGCTGGAGCAGGAAGTGCAGCAGCTTCGCCAGCAGGTCGATTTTCTCGAGCAGCTGCTGCGCGACCGTCAGCCGACCATAGGAAGCGGCAGCCAGGCTGAACCGGGCGAGCTCCGGTGAGGGCTGAACCGGGCGGGCTCCGGTGACGCTGAACCGGGCGAGCTCCGGTGACGGCTGAACCCGGACCGCCGACCCTACTGGGCTCGTAAAGCGATGCCGGGGTCGATACGCGCGGCCCTGAGTGCCGGGATCCAGCACGCGATCATGCCGACAGCGGCCATGACGAGCGCGACCGTGCCGAGTGTCACCGGATCGTGCGGCTCCACACCGAAGAGCAGTCCCCGCATCAGGCCCGAAAGCGACAGCGCTCCCACAGCGCCAATGACGAGTCCGATCAAGACGAGCACCCCTCCCTCCGACAGCACCATTCGCTGCACCATCCCCGAGTCCGCGCCGATACTCATACGGATGCCGATCTCGTTCGTGCGCGCACTGACGGAGAAGGCGAGCACGGCTGCAATGCCGATGGACGCCACGATCAGTGCGAGCAGGCCGAACGATCCGACCAGCATGGCGTTGAGCCGGCGCGGGCCGACACCCTCATCACGGATCTGCTCGAGCGTGAGCACGTTCTCGATCGGCTGCTGCGGCGCGATGTCACGCACAATGCGAGTGGCCGCGGGCGCCAGGGCCGCAGCGTCACCGTGGGAGCGGATGACGAGGCCGCCGGACGGGAAGGCCTCCTGTACGAAGGGCATGAACATCGCTGGCAGCGGCGGAGCATCGAGGCCTCCATCCTTCGTGTCACCGACGACGCCGACGACAGTGCGCCAGTCGCCCGAGACGGGAATGAACTCGAGCACGGATCCCGTCCACGCAACGCGCCGGCCGATCGCGTTTTCATCAGGGAACAGCCGGTCCGCGAGAGTCTTGTTCAGGATGACGACCGGCGTGCCGCCGGCCTGGTCCGTGGCGGAGAAATCCCGGCCGTCGATGAGTGGGATCCCGGCCGCACTGAAGTAGTCAGGGCTCGTGGTCCGGTACTCCGCGCGCGGCATGGCCTCGCCGGGCGCGAGCGAGCGGTTCTCCGCCTTGACCTCCAGCATGAAGCCGGCGCTGCGGAGCGGCATGGTCGAGCCGAACGCCACCTGACGAACGCCGGGCAGTGCCGACAGTTCACCCTGCATCCGTTGGTAACGCGAGACCGCGAGCTCGGTGCTCTGTGCCCCGAAGTCTACCGGCACCTCCATCGTGAGGACGTTTTCGGTGTCCAGCCCGGGATCCACGACGGACAGCTGCTGCATCGTGCGTGTCAGCAGGCCGGCTCCCGTGAGGAGCATAACGGAGACGGCGATCTGCGCGATGACGAGAGCCTGTTGGAGGCGCTGTCGGCGTGATCCTGCGGTCGTGCGCCTGCCACCCGCGGATATCAGCGAGCCGATCGTGTGTTCGTTCGCCAGCTTCGGTGCGTACGACAGCAGCACGGCGACCACCACGATGAGCGTCGTGGTGAATGCCAGTACGGCGCCATCGACACTGATCTCGCTCGCGCGCGGACTGTATCGAGCGGCGAACGCGGTCAGCATGCCGACACCGGCGAATGCGAGGAGCAGGCCGAGCACTCCGCCGAGGCCGGCGAGGACGAGATTCTCCGCGAGGAGCAGGCGGCGCAAGCGGGCGGTACCGGCACCCAGCGAGGCGCGGACGGTCAGTTCATGCTCGCGCCTGACGCCGCGCATCAGTGTGAGGTTCGCGACATTGGCGCATGCGATGATCAGCACGAACGCGGCAGCTCCCATCAGGAGCCACAGCGTGAGTTTCGCGTCCTGGCCGAGCGCTTCACGGAACGGCGTCAGGGTAACACGGTGACGGGAGCCGGCATCGTACGCTTCCGGGTTATCGCTGTGTACGCGTGCAGTGATGCCTTCGATCTCCGCGCGTGCCGTCTCGACTGTGGCACCCGGCGCCAGCCGCGCAATCATCTCGGTCATGCGATGCGTGCGGCCGGTCACCATCATGGCGCTCAGATGATGCTCGCTGTTCACCATGTTCATGAGGGCGTCGATGCGGCCGGGGAAATATGGCGCCGGCTGGAGCACCCCCACTACCTGCACAGGGCGCCCCCCGGCGATGACCGAGGTACCGACGATCGCGGGATCGCCGCCGAAGCGCTGCAGCCAGTAGTCGTGCGTCAGCATCATCACCGGGTCGGCGCCGGTACCGTCATCGCGCGCGTCGAAACTGCGGCCGAGTACGGGTGAGAGGCCCATGACGTCGAAGTAGTTCCCCGTGACGAGGCCCACGTCGATACGTACGGCATCGTCATCACCGAGGAGGCTGAACGTCATCGGGGAGTACTCGGCAATGCCGGCGAGGCGGGAGGACGCCGCGCGGAAGTCCTCGATCTCGGGTACCGAGAAAAGTATGCTCCCGCCGCCCGGTCCGTCCGTCGAGTGACGCAGGTACATCAGGCGATCGCCGTCGCGGTGCGGGAGCGGCTTCAGGAGCACCCCGCGCACAACACTGAAGACGGCGGTATTCGCGCCAATGCCGAGGCCGAGAGTTACGATGACGGCGATGGCGAAGCCTTTCGCACGAGACAGGCTGCGGATCACATACCGGAGATCGAGCATTGCGGGGTCTCACTTTGGGGGTGCGGGATGTGGCGTATATGACATACGTCGAATCTGCCCGGGCAGATTCGACGTAAAGCGGACCTGGAACCCATTCTGCAGAATGTCCGGTGGCGCCATGCAAGCGCCCGGGCTGGCCGACGGCCAGGGTCAGGATAAGCTGGTCGGCAGGTACCGGCAACCGGCGCCAGGGTATGTCTCGCGGCGCCGCCAATGGGCGCCGGACCCTGCCGATGGGCCATTCTGCAGAATGGGTTCCAGGTCCGCTTTCGTTACGGCGTGAAGTAGGTCGGCGAACCGGGACCCACCGGCAGGCCCAGGCCGAAGACCCAGATATAAAACAACACAGACCAGCCCAGGAAGAACAACAGGCTGTACGGAATCATCATACTGATGACGGTACCGATGCCGAGGTTGCGGTCGTAGCGATTGGCGAAGGCGAGGATCAACCCGAAGTACGACATCATCGGGGTGATGATGTTCGTAACGGAGTCGCCGATGCGGTATGCAGCCTGGATCACTTCGGGGCTGTAACCCGTCAGCATGAGCATCGGCACGAAGATCGGCGCAGTGACCGCCCACTGGGCGCTGGCTGAGCCGAGCATCAGGTTGATGAAGCCGGATACCGTGATGAAACCGATGAACACGGCCGGGCCGGTCAGGCCGATATCGTCGAGGAACTGCGCGCCGGTGACGGCGACGATCTGGCCGAGATTCGTCCAGCCAAAGAACGCGACGAACTGTGCCGCGAAGAACACGATCACGATGTAGAGGCCGAGCGTGCTCATCGCCTTTGCCATGCCGTCGACCACGTCACGATCCGATCGCATGGTCCCGGTCAGGCGGCCGTAGACGAATCCGGGGATGATGAAGCCGACGAAGATGAACGAGACGATACCGCGGAAGAACGGGGAGTTCAGCGCCTCGCCCGTCTCAGGATTGCGAAGCACGCCGCCTTCGGGAATGATCGTGAGCATGAGGAGACCGAGGAACATGGCCACGCTCACGCCGGCCCATTTCAGGCCGCGCTTCTCCAAGGCGGTGAGCGGCTCCAGGTCCCCCTCATCAGTGAGATCCTCGAGCGCGATGCTCGGATCGTACGTACCGAGCAGAGGCTCGACGAACCGGAGGGTCGCGAACACGCCGAGCGCCGTGATGACGAAGACGCTGACGGCCATGAAGTAGTAGTTCACTGCGGCATGCACGAGGTATCCCGGCGCGATCAGCTGGGCGGCCTCTTGCGTGAGCCCGGCGAGCAGCGGATCGACAGTGCCGATGAACAGGTTTGCGCTGTAGCCGCCGGATACGCCGGCGAAAGCTGCCGCGAGGCCTGCCAGCGGGTGGCGGCCCATCGACATGAAGATGACGGCGCCGAGCGGGACGAGTACGACATAGCCGAGTTCCGACGCGGTGTTCGAGATGATTCCGGTGAATACCACCGCCGTCGTGACCAGCAGCCGCGGCTCGAGTGCCCAGGCGAAGATCCTGTTGAGACGCAGTCCCACGCGAGTCGTGAACGCCATGTCCCGCGTGATCGGCCGGCGGTCGGGCCTGATGGCCGCGGCGCCGAGCACGATACCGCGGATGCCGGCGCGGATCAGGCCGGAGTGCTCGGCCACACCCACGCCGAGCAATGCGACCAGCACGGTACCCAGCGGAGCGAAGCCTGCGAAATTCGATACCAGGTTCTCCACGATACGGCGCAGCCCATCGGCATTCAGCAGGCTGATCGCGTAGATCCGGCCGTCCGGGGCCCGACCGCGAGCACCTTCCGGCCGCGGATCGACAACCGACACATTGAAGAACTCGGCAATCCCACTGACGAGCACGACAGTGAGCGCGAACATCGCGAAGAGAGTCACCGGGTGCGGCAGCAGATTGCCGAGCCACTCCACGAAACGCAGGAACCGGTTGAACCAGCCGCGACCATTGGCTGGCGGGGGCTGCGCGATACCCGCCGTATGATCGTCGGCAGCCGCCTGATCCGCGTCCGGGAATTCCGCCATTCACTACCTCGCCGTTGTGTGGAAGCGACCACGTTACAGCGGGGTCGCCCGTGCGGAAAGGTTTGCGTGCCTGCCGTGCGGGCTTCGCGGCGTCTCCGCTCCCGGCGCCGGGCGTGATACTTTGCAGCGATGGACGCTACGGCAATGGACGTCGCAGCTGTCAATGCCGGTGAAGTAGACCGTCCACCGCAGGGGAACGACGCAGGCATGACGATCCCACATACGGCACCGCCGCTCGAAGGCAAGCACGTCCGGCTCGAGCCCCTTGGACGTGAGCACATCCCGGCACTCACGGACATCGGTCTGGACCCCGATCTATGGCGCTGGACGGTTACGCAGGTGGGAACACCACAGGCGATGGCGGATTATGTCGAGAGCGCCCTCAACGATCGGGCACTCGGGCGCGCGCTGCCGTTCGCAACGCTGGATCGCGCCACCGGCCGCGTCGTGGGCTGCACGCGCTTCGGGTCGATCGACCGGCACCACCGCCGTGTGGAGATCGGCTGGACATGGGTCGGGAGGCGTTGGCAGCGGACATCGATCAACACTGAAGCGAAGTTCCTGATGCTGAGACACGCCTTTGACGTGCTCGACTGCATCCGTGTCGAACTAAAGACGGATGCCTTGAATGAGCGTTCACGAAACGCCATTCGACGTCTGGGTGCTACGGAAGAGGGAACCCTGCGCAACCACATGGTTACGGACAGCGGGCGTGTCCGTGACACGGTATACTACAGTATAGTGGCCGAAGATGGCCGGAGGTGCGGCGCCGACTGGAGGGCATGGTTCGTCAGCATGCCGGCCTTTGACGCGAACGCAGGCCGCCGGATACATCTGCGATCACGCGTGCATCGGGACGGAGAAAACGTAGTGTCAGCCCCGTCATCTCTTCATCGCCTGGCGGCGTTCACCGACTCGCCGGAGGGCGGAAATCCGGCCGGCGTCTGGGTCGGCGCTGCGCTTCCAACTGTGGAGGACATGCAGCGAATTGCCGCGGATGTCGGCTTCTCCGAGACCGCTTTCGTAGCGCCGGCTACCGGCTTCGAGCGGACTGTTCGCTATTTCAGCCCCGAGGCCGAAGTGACGTTCTGCGGTCACGCAACGATCGCCGCGGGCGTCGTACTCGGCCGGATGGAAGGTGATGGGACGTTCACTCTGGCATCGACCATCGGTGACATCCCTGTGACTGTCCGTTCGCGTGACGGCATTCACGAGGCGTCGCTCGTATCCGTTGAGCCGATGCAGATGTCGGTATCGGATACGCTGCTCACCAGCGTTCTCACTGCACTCCACTGGCGCATCGATGAACTCGATCCCTCGATTCCGCCGGCGCGGGCTTACGCGGGTGCCTGGCATCTCGTGCTGGCCGTCAGTCGAGCGGAACGTCTGGCCAGCCTGGACTACGACTACGACGAACTGAAGGCAGTGATGCTGGAGGACGGTCTCACAACGCTTCAACTCGTGTGGCGAGAGAGTCCGTACGTGTTCCACGCACGCAATCCATTCCCCGTCGGTGGCGTGGTGGAGGATCCCGCGACGGGCGCTGCGGCCGCGGCCCTGGGCGGGTATCTGCGGGCGGCAGGGCACGTGACCGTGCCCGGCAGCATCGTGATCAGGCAGGGTGAGGCGATGGGGCGGCCGAGTCGGATCGTCGTGGAGATTCCGGCGACCGGCGGCATCGTAGTTACCGGTGGTGCTGTCGAGATATGAGTGTGCTTCCCAAGCGCGCTCGCGGGTGACGGCAGTATGAGGATATGGGATGTGGATCCGCACGTGCTCTGTCGGAGTCACCTGTTGGGCGAGCACCGTGAACTGCACGGCCTGTGGAATATTCTGACGCGCGGGCTGAAGGGATACAGCCGGCATCCGGAAACCCGGCGCTGGGAGGGTCGGCTCGCGGCGCTGTACGCACGTCATGAGGCGCTGGTCACGGAGATGTCAGGGCGGGGGTACAGTCATCATTCCCCTCTCGATCGATCGCTCGCGACGGGATCTGAAGTCCAGGACGTGTTCATCGATCCGCCGGGGACGCAGGTCGACATCCTGCGAGCGAAGGGATGCGACTGTTTCGCGGTGCGGTAGGGTCATCCAGGCACAGGCAGTGCGACTCCGCGGGGTCGAGGCGGACGCGCGGATGTGGCCGCAAGGTCGATGACTGTTGTTCTCCGTGTCAGCCGGGGCCGGGATCGTTCGTGCCGGACATCGCAGTGACGAACCGGCGCCCGTCCCAGAGGACGGGCACGGCGCGCACAATGGAGAACACCACTGTGGCAATCACCAGCGATTCGACTGCGAGACGTATCCACGCCATGCCGGCATAGCCGGGTGCGGCGATCTGCCACGCCAACAGAATGCCGAGCGCGCAGAAGCAGATGGCCTTGAGCCCGCCATACGCGCCGCGGCTCCATCTCGACGCAGTGAGTTGACGCGCCCACCCCGCCTGCTGCATGCTGTTGGGTCCGAACGGCGTCCTGCCCTGCGCGAATGCGACGCTGCGTATCAGGTCGGTGACGACCGCGCGGGTGATCATTACGAGGGGCACCCACAGCGGCACGAGTGGCTGGCCGGAGGGGTCAGTGCGGATGGCGAAGAACGTCCACAGCGCCAGCTCCACAATGCGGTCGCCGGCGATGTCGAACAGCGCGCCGGCCTCGTTCGCCTCATTGAATCTGCGCGCGGCCCAGCCATCGAGTGCATCCATGAAAATGGCCCACGCGAGGAGCGGCACCATGAGCAGGTCGAGCCACCATGAACCGACCGGATCGGCCCGCATCCACACTGCGATGATGATAAAAATCAGTACGACGCGTGCGGCGGTCAGGAGATTTGCCATGCAGTACCACTCTCGATCGGGGATATCGGTGCGATGAGATCTGTACCGGGCGATGTGACGTGCTTACCGGTGGACCGGGTTCATTGTTCCGTTCGGTACGATGGACCTCTTTCGCCGGAGGCCGGCGTCCGGCCGACGCTGCCGACAACGTCAGCGCGGCGGAATCCACGCCGGCTGGTGCGCATGGCTGTCATCGCCTGGGTCGGCGTCGGCTGTGCCACGGCGTCCACCGGAGTTACGGTCGATCCTCCGGCTGTCACATTGAGCGTCGTCAGCTACAACATTCGTCATGGCCGCGGAATGGACGATCAGGTGGACCTGGAACGGATAGCGGCTGTGCTTCGACGTCTCGATCCCGACGTCGTGGCGCTGCAGGAAGTGGACGAGGGCGTGGATCGCAGCGGCGGCGTCGACCAGACAGAGCGGCTTGGAGATCTGCTGGGAATGCACCATGCGTTCGGCAGTTTCATGGATTACCAGGGCGGCCGGTACGGGATGTCTATACTGTCGCGCTGCGCCATGCGCTTTGTGACACCTGTGCGGCTGACTGAAGGCAACGAGCCGCGTATCGCGCTGGCGGTCGAACTCGCGCTGAGGGATGGTGTTGTATTGACTGTCATCAACGTTCACT
>JAGTUV010000043.1 GCA_018224305.1 Gemmatimonadota bacterium | reverse complement strand
GCCGCCGCCGCCGCCGCCGGCACCGCGTGAGGATGCGATCACGGTCTGTGTGATCGATCCGAGCGCAACCGGTGGAACCCGGATGCAGGCAGCGACGTACCGTCACGCTCAGCGGGACACGATCGTGATGGTGGGCGGCACAGCGACGCCTATCGCAACCGCTGTAGGCACGGGCGTCATGACGGCACGCAACGCAGGCTGGTACATGCGCGGCGAGCCGCTCGAGTTGAGGGTCAACAACGAGACGCTCCGCTACCTGCCATACCAGGCGGGTCGCGTGATCGAGCCGAACCAGATCGTGTACGTCGGCAACATGAACGGTTATCCGATCTATGCCGATCGCGACGAGGTCGCGGATGTGATTACGGCGATCAACACGGCGCGCGCCGGACGCACGGATGCCGAGGTCGGCACCATCCTCGCCGGCAATGCGCAGATCCGTAACGCGGTACAGGGCGTGTCGTACCTGTACGTACCGCTCGATGTGATCGGCTGCCGTTTCCAGCCTCTCGTGCTGCAGGACGACGTGCGCAAGGGCGGCAAGTAGTCAGGAACGGTCCGGCACCGCTTCGGCGGTGTCCGGGCCCGCCGGCTCGATTCGCTGAACCGGCGGTCCGAAGCCGCGGAGTCCCCCAAGGGGCTCCGCGGCTTCTTTCATTTCTGCCATAAATCATTGTCCTACACCAACATATGACTGCTGGCAAGCTTCCTGCACCCCAGCGCACCCGGTTCCATGCAGAGGAACTCACAAGGCGGGTTACCCGATGCGTGACGGTGTATCCGTCCAGGGGCCGCCAGGCAGATTCACAGGAGGATGTATGAGAATGATTGGTAAGGTATTGATTGCCGGGGCCGTGATGGCGCCGATGCTGGCGGCACCGGCCGCTGCCCAGAACTATCGCTGGGACATAGGTGTCAACGGCGGCTATTCGTGGTACAGCAACCTGATGGACAACGACGAGCTCGGTTTCCCCGAGGCGGCGGACATCGATGATGTGAAGTTCAAGTCGGGGTGGCTGCTCGGCGCGCAGCTTGGCTACTGGGCGCGACCCAACATCGGGCTGCGGCTGAACGCCACGTACGCGGACCGGCCCGTAGTCGCAGACAATGTGGCTGCGGATCTGATCAGCAGTGTTAACCTGTGGAGCGGCTCGGCCGATCTGATGTGGCGGTTTGCACAGCCGAACAGGGAGTGGATGGGGACGGAGGTCCTGCCGTATCTCGCACTCGGGCTGGGCGCGAAGTGGATCAATGCATCTGGCGATGCGTTCACGTGCGTCGATCCCGAGGATGGAAACGAGTCGTGCGGTCCGTTTACCGTGACCGACGGAGTAACCACGGCGGGCCCGTACGGGATGCCGGATCAGCGCCGTCTGATGGGTCTCGTGGGGCTGGGCACCGATGTTCGGCTCTCGCCGAATTTCGCGCTGCGTCTCGAGGTCAATGACCGAATCTACAAGCCGCATGTCTTCGCGATCGATGCCGGCAACACCTATCAGGGCGAGTCGGTGGGCAAGACGGTCCATGAGGTCGCAGGCCAGGTCGGGCTGCACCTGCTCATGGGTCTCGATCGGCCTCAGTATGTGAGCGTAATACCGGCACCCGCGCCTCCACCGGCGCCGACACCCGCGCCTGCACCGGTCGAGGAGGCCGTGACGGTTTGTGTTGTGGACCCGACCGTGCGCAGCGGACTGCGCATGCAGAGCGCGTACTACCGTCCCGCCACGCGCGACACGGTCGTGATGGTGAATGGTCAGCGTGTGCCGTTGCACAATGCAGTGGGCTCGGTGATGGTCGTGCGCGATGCAGACTGGTACGTGCGCGGTGAGCCCCTCGTGCTGCGTGTCGGCAGCGAGCGATTCGAGTACGTGGCCTACCAGGGCGCGCGCCGGATCGATGCGGATGCTCTCGCGTACCTGGGCACGATCAACGGCTATCCCGTGTACGCCGATCGTGACGAGGTGGCCGATGTGGTGGATGCCATGGCGTCCGCGCGCGATGCAGAGCGGTCGGGTGATCTCAGCCGTATTCTGGACCAGCGCGCTGATCTGCGCGATGAGATCAACGATGTCGAGTATCTCTATGTGCCCATCGAGCCCACCGGCTGCATTTTCCAGACGCTCCAGCCGATGGCGCCCGTACTGAAGGGCAGGTAGTCCCTCCGCCCGGGCAGCGTCAGCTGACCGGCGGATCCGCCCGGCGTCAGTGCCGGCGGGCAGAGGGCCCGGACTTCGGTCCGGGCCTTTCTGCTTCCCAAACCTGCGACACTCGCTTAACCTTCCGCGATGATCAGCGGCAGCCTCATCCTTGCCGGTCAACTCTTCGGCACTGCGTTCGCGTGCGGACTCAATCTGTACGCGACCATCGCAATCCTCGGAATCGCGTCGCGCCTGGACTGGATCCCCAACCTTCCACCCGGCATGCTCGGACTCGAACACGGCCTCGTCATTGGCAGCGCCGCGGCGCTCTATCTCGTCGAGTTCACCGTCGATCGTGTGCCGCTCATCGATCACGCCTGGGAAGCGGTGCATACGCTCATACGCCCCGCGGCCGCGGGTCTGCTGGCGTGGCTGGCACTGCAGGGCGCGCCCCTCTATCTCCAGTTTGGCGCTACCGCCGCCACGGTTGGCGTGGCCCTCGCCGCACACGGTACCAAGACCGGCCTCCGTCTGATCGTGAGCACCCGCGCCAGCGAAGCACGGCGCCGGTCCCTGCTCCGTACCGCGGTCAGCCT
The DNA here is from genome assembly GCA_018224305.1 of Gemmatimonadota bacterium. Lineage (GTDB taxonomy): Bacteria > Gemmatimonadota > Gemmatimonadetes > Longimicrobiales > RSA9 > SH-MAG3. The sequence continues at coordinate 13,243 of JAGTUV010000043.1, read as the reverse complement.
GCTCGAGGACTTCGCCGCCGTCGGTATCGCCGTCGCCGCACTGATCTTCCCGAATGTCGCAGTCGGCGTCATGGCCGGCTCCGCGGCTCTTCTGCTGCTGGGCGGACCCAGGCTGTGGCGTGCTTCCGCTCTCGGCGTTCGCGCCATGCTCGCCCGCTCCCGCGGCTTCTTCGGTAGCCGTGGCTGGCGATCACGCGAACAGCTGCCGCGCTCCATCCGCAGCGCCATCCCCTTCGAGCCGCTCGGACGCAGTCCCGCCCGCGCGGCGTCCGCGGCCGTGTCGGGCCTGCCCGGCATTGGCGAGTACCGCAACGGGTGGCTCGTCTTCACCTGCGACGGCCCGCGCTTCATCTACCGGTCGCTTTTCCGCACGCATAGCGTCCAGCTGCCCCCGACCGGCGATGTCCGGCTGCGCAGAGGGCTCGTCACCGATGCCATCGACGTGAAGGGCGCCCCGTCCACCAACGGCCGGCCGGCATCGCGCCAATTCACCATCTTCCTGCTCAAGGACGGCCCGACGCCCGGGGTGACCGTCTCCGAACTGAACACCATGGGTTCCGTATGAGTCTTCAGGAGTTCCGCGAGTTCCGCGAGCGCATGAACGACCGCATCCTCGCCACCGGTAATCTCGACATCAAGCGCTTCTTCGCCCTGGACACCCGCGTCTACGAGAGCGGCGCACTCCCCATGCCGACCAAGGAACTCCTGGGTCTCGTAGCATCCCTCGTGCTTCGCTGCGACGACTGCGTATCCTACCACCTCGTCCGCTGCGCCGAGGAAGGCCTCTCCGACGAGCAGATCCTCGAATCCCTCTCCGTCGGTCTCGTCGTTGGCGGCTCCATCGTCATCCCTCATCTGCGCCGCGCCGTTCACACCCTGGATGAGATTCGCGCCGCGCAATCGCCGTGACCACAGCCGCTTGCGGCATTGAACCCGCCGGCCGGGCGGGTGGGTCATGCACCCGGCACGGGGCTTGGTTTAACCATCGTTAAAATGTTGTTTTTGCACCGCACCCCCCGCCGGGACGGTTTTGCCAAGTAACTGTCATACCACTATTTAACCACAGCCGTGCGACGATTCGTATACAAGGGGGTTCCGCCGTTTCAGCCTTTCTTTTATATTGGGCGAGCACCGGAAATTGACCATTTTTCGAGGAACGCATTCGTGCCTGTTGCGCTTTGTGCCGTGCCGAAAGCGTCTTCTCTGTTGAAGCAGCGGGCCTGACCGAGAGTCGGCCGGCTGCTTTTGTTTTTCACCCCGGTCCCAGGATGCCCCGATCAATGTTCGCGAACTCCCGCGCCTTGGACTCTTTCGACCAATACCTTTTCGACGTCGAGAAGTACCCACTCATCGAGGACCCACAGGAGGAGCGAGAACTGGCACGCCGAGCGCGTGTTGGCGACAAGGAAGCGGCGGAGCGGCTCGTCACGGCGAATCTGCGCTTCGTCATCTCGTATGTGAAGAAATACCAGGGACGCGGGCTCGGGCTCGCCGAACTGGTCTGCATCGGCAACGAAGGTCTGCTGAAGGCAGTCAAGAAGTTTGATCCGGACAAGGGCGTAAAGTTCATTTCGTACGCGGTGTGGTGGATCCGGCAGACGGTTCTGCAGGCGCTTGCGGAGCAGACCCGTTCGGTGCGAATCCCGCTGAACCAGAATTCGAACCTGGTGAAGCTGTCGCGGACGGACACAGCACTGACGCAGATGCTCGGACGTTCGCCGACGGATCAGGAGATCGCGGACGAGATGGGCGAGCCGGTGGAAACGGTGCGCGCGCTTCGTCGTGTGGCGGCTTCCGAGCTGTCGCTGGATGCCCCGATCGACCGTGGCGACCGTGACAGTGCCTCGTTCGGCGAGCGGTTCGCCGGCGCCGAGGCGGAGGACATCGAGGAGACCGTGGAGTCGCAGGCTCAGCGGGAGTTCCTCGACCGCATGTTCGAGAAGTATCTGACGGAACGGGAGCGCAAGATCCTGTATCTGTATTACGGCCTCGATGACGGCGAGGAGCGGACGCTGGAGGAAATCGGCTCGTTGCTGGGCGTTACACGCGAGCGGATCCGTCAGATCCGGAACCGCGCATTCGAGAAGCTTCGCGAGAGCCCTGACGGTGAGGCTCTGGCGACATTCTGGAGCGCGAACTGACAGGGTTCATTCCCTGAAATCAAACGACGGGGAGCGGGTGCCACTGGTGCCCGCTCCCTTTTTTCGCGTACTTGCGGCTTACGGCTCCTGCTTTTGTGCCGCCGTATCAGAATCGGGCCATTCTCACCATCGCGGGAGGTTACAGTGGACATGCGCAGTCCCCGGACAGCACTTCTGCACGCGATGCTCGGCACCGCGTGCGGTTCCGACCGGGAAGGAACTTCGGAGTGCGACGCGGCGCTGGCTATTGCGGAAGAATATCAGATCGAGAGCAGCATCAACCAGGGATCCGACCGCGTTTCGAGGCAATACTCGAGAACTGGCGGTGGGATGATACGGGCCACATGCTGACGCGATAGGTCTGTCATCATGAGACGTGCGCCGGGAAGTTGGGTATGTGCGCTCGTTGCGCTGCTGGTGGCGGCACTACCAGCCGAGGCCCAGTCGCAGGCCGTGGGCTGGAACTCGCCCCGGGCGCTCGAGCTGATCGAACGTGCACGCCAGCGCCGTCTGCTCCCGCAACAGGACACCACGCTGCGCAACTACTCCGCTCAGGCGGAGGGCTTCGTGTATTTCTATCTGGACCGGCGCGACAGCGAAGAGCGGACGCTGGTGAAGGTGGACCAGGTGGCGCTGGAGCTGTTCTGGAGGCCGCCCGACGTGTCGAGCCAACGCATTGTTGGACTGCGGGACGTGAGTCGCCTTCCGAATCGCATGCATTACCACCTGGATCACCTGACGGTGGTGCAGGACGGATTCGGCGACATGATCCGCATGGGCGACGGCGACGAAGTGCGCGACGTTCCTCATCCAGCGGCGCCCGGCTCGGACGCGACCTATGAGTTCCGGCTGGCGGATTCGCTGACGCTGCGACTGCCGAATGCATCGCAGGCGATCCGCGTCTATGAACTGGAGGTCAGGCCGCTGCGAATGGACCGCCCCGCGCTGGTCGGCTCGGTGTTCGTGGATCGGGCGAGCGCCGCCATCGTGCGCATGTCGTTCACGTTCACGCCCGTGTCCTACGTCGATCCGCGTCTGGACTACATCAGCGTCTCCCTCGACAACGGTCTGTGGGAAGGTCGCTACTGGCTCCCGAACGAGCAGACACTCCAGATCCGCAGACAGATTCCTGAACTGGACTTCGCCGCCGGCGCGGTGATCCAGGGGCGCATGCGGATCTCCGACTACGTGTTCAACGACTCCGTTCCGCGGCGTCTCCGCGCGGGCGTCAGCGCAGTGCCGCCCGCGCAGCGCGCGGCGTTCGATTTCGAGCGTGGCATCTACGATGACCTGAACGACGCAGGCCTCTCGCCGCCTCCGGACCTGGACGAGGTGCGTCGGCGCGCTGCCGAGCTGCTCGCTACGCGGCGGCTCAGCGGTCTCCCGCGTATCCGTCTGGGTCTCGGCTCTGCCTCGTCCGCCCTGCGGTACAACCGTGCCGAGGGCATCGCTGCCGGCGCAGGTCTCGTGTACGCACCGGGGCCGCAGCTGCGACTCAACATCGCGGGCGGCTACGCCTTTGGTCCCGACCGGCCGTGGGGTGCCATCGAGGCCGCGTCGAATGGCGGCTCGGCGACAGGCGCATCCCTGCGGGCCACCTATCGCGACACCCGTGACCTCGGGCTGGCACCGGCGCTGCCAGGAGTAATCAATACCCTGTCGGCTTTGATCATCGGCCGCGACTACACGGATCCCTACTACGCGACGGGAGCGCGACTGCGTCTCACGCGGCCGCTCGGAGTGTCCATGCGCATCGACGTCGAACTCGCTGGCGAACGCCACGCAAGCGCCGGGCTGACGCAGGACGCAGCGCTGTTCGACGACTCCCGCCGCTTCCGTCCCGTTCGCGAAATCGATGACGGCGACCTGAGTTCCGTGCGCTTCGCGCTCCGGCGCCCGATGCCGGATCCACGCGCTGATGACTGGGGCGCTGCAATCGATGCGGAGATCGGCGCGTTTGACGGCGGCTACTACTTCCGGCCGACCGCGCGTATCAGCCTGCGTCGCAGCAGCGCCGACCTCGAGCGTGTGCTGACCCTGGCCGCGTCCGCCGGGATGGTCACGGCGGACGCACCGTCCCAACGCCTGTTTCTGCTCGGCGGTACCGGCACGCTCCCCGGCTACGCGTTCCGCGCGTTCACGGGCCGCCGGTACGTCCTCATGGACGTCCAGGCGACCCAGACCGTACTCGATCCATGGCTCCGCCTGCGCGCCGTCGGCGCCATCGGTGCCACTGCCGGACTCCCCGCCGTCGATGCTCCCATCTCCGATCCCGTGCGTGCATGGCAGACGTGGAACGTACAGGGTTCCGACGGCCTGCGGGCGAGCCTGGGCGGCGGCGTCTCCCTGTTCTGGGATGTCCTGCGCGCCGACGTCGTGCGCGGCCTGAATGGCGGCGCCTGGCGGCTCGTACTGACCTTCCACCCGGACCTGCTCGATATCAGCTGAGCGGCGCCGCTGCGACGAGCGGCGCCGCGCCAGCTCACACGGCCAGCTCCGCCTCTTCCTCTTCCTCCAGTTCGACTGCCGCCGTACGTGCGCTCGATGAGCTCAGCATCACGAGCTCGCGAACGTGCACCTCCGCCGTCGGTATCGTTACGCCGTTGCGTTCGAAGCTGTCATACTCCATGCGCCCCTCGACATACAGCCTGTCCCCTTTGCGCACGTAATCCTCCGCCAGCTGTGCAAGCCGGTCCCACAGCGTGAGGCGATGCCACTCCGTTCGCTCCTCCATGCCTCCATCGCGCGGGAACCGGCGACTGGTTGCAAGGGAGACATGGGCTACCTTCGTCCCCGACGCTGTCGTTTGCACATCCGGGTCGCGGCCGACGTTCCCGACGAGAATGACCTTGTTCACTGAGCGGCTCATGTTCGCGCCTCCTGGTTGGGTGATTTGGACGCACGAATCTTCACCCGCTATCAGGGCGCTTACATGGCCAGTCAGGCCGACTTGCCGGGCGCCGGCCGCCGGGGACTCGTGTTGCGGTCATTCGTCACAGTCACCGCGCCCGCACGCTCTTGACATGCACTCAAAGCGCAGGTCGCCCGCCCTGCACTCACTTGCAGGAATACCAGTCCTTGCCTGTCCCCGTCACCACTTCCAGTGGCACGGTCAGTTCGAACGCGGCTTCCATCAGCCGCTGGATCATCGCGCGCGCCTCCTCGACGCCGTCGGCCGGCGCCTCGAACACGAGCTCATCATGGACCTGGAGCAGCATGCGCACGCCCGTCCCGGCGATCTCCCGGTGGATCGCGATCATCGCGAGCTTGATGATGTCCGCCGCACTGCCCTGCACGGGAGCATTCGTCGCTGCACGTTCACCGAACTGCCGAATGTTGTAGTTGCGGCTGTTGATCTCGGGGATGTAGCGGCGGCGGCCCGAGATGGTCTCGACATAACCGGTCGCCCGTGCCTTCTCGATCTGCTCATCCAGATACCTCCTGACATCCGGAAAGCGGACGAAGTAGTTCTCGATGAACTCCTTCGCCTCGCCAACGGGGATTCCCAGATTCTGTGACAGCGCGAACGCGCCCTGGCCGTACAGGGTCGCGAAATTCACCGTCTTCGCGGCTGCACGCATCTCTCCCGTCACATCCGCGACCGGCGTCCCGAAAATGATGCCGGCTGTCTGGCGGTGAATGTCGGCGCCGCTGCGGAACGCTTCCACGAACGCGGGGTCGCCGGAAAAATGCGCGAGGATGCGCAGCTCGATCTGAGAGTAGTCCGCCGTCACGAACGTGTACCCGTCCGCGGGAATGAAACCCTTGCGGATCTCCGCCCCCTGGTCGGTGCGGATCGGTATGTTCTGAAGATTGGGATCGCTGGATGAGAGCCGGCCGGTGGCGGCGACTGCCTGCCGGAAGCTGCTGTGAATCCGCTTCGTGCGCGGATTGACGAGCAGCGGCAGCGCATCGACATACGTGCCCTTCAGCTTGTCCACCTGCCGGAAGTCCATGAGCAGTCGCGGCAGTTCGTATCCCTGCGCCGCCAGCTCCTCGAGCACGCTCACATCCGTCGATGGTCCGGTCTTCGTCTTCCGCAGCACGGGCAGCTCGAGGCGCTCGAACAGGATGGTGCGCAACTGCGGCGTCGAGTTGATGTTGAACTCCTCGCCGGCCAGTTTCCAGATGTCCTGCTGGATGAGTTCCAGCTCACGTGCGAGGCGGCGCCCTGTATCGGCGAAGAACGTTTCATCGATCCGGATGCCGTGCCACTCCATCTCAGCCAGGACATCGATCAGCGGGAGCTCGATGTCACGCATCAGCGGGACCATCTCGACGCGCTCGAGTTCGGCGGCCAGAACCGGCCGGAGCCGGAGCGCGAGATCCGCTCGACTCGCGGCATACGACGTGACCCGATCGAGCTCGCATTCCTCGAGCGGCGTCACACTGCGCCCTTTGCCGCATAGATCCTCGCGCGTCTGCATGGTCACACCAAAGTGCTGCATGGCGAGCGCGTCGAGGTCATGATCGCGCCGGCCAGGATCGAGCACATAGGATGCGATCATCGCATCGGAGGCGACCCCGCGCAGTGTCACGCCCTCCTGCCGCAGAGCCAGCATGTCCTGCTTCAGGTCGTGACCGACCTTTTCGATCGCCGTGTCCTCCAGCACATCGATCAGCTCGCGCATGCGCGCGTCACCGAGTGCCGGAAGATTGCGCACACCGATGCCATCGAGCGCCAGCATTCCTGCGACGCGATGACGAAGTGGCAGGTATGACGCCCGGCCTTCCTCCGTCGCCAGCGCCAGCCCGACAATCTCTCCGCGCAGCGCGAACTCGCTGGTGCCCTCCACGCGTATCGACACGTAACCGGAAGCGCGTGCCGCGGCCGCAATCCCGCTCACCTGCTCTACCGTGTCCGCGATCTCGTATTTCGCGTCCAGCTTCTTTTCGGGCGGCGGCTCCCCGGCTCCGAAGTCACGGACCAGCGTATGGAACTCCAGCTCGAGGAACAGGTCACGCAGCTTCGATCGATCCGGCTCCTCCAGGCGCAGCGCTTCCATGTCCAGCTCGATCGGCAGATCATCCATGATCGTGACGAGCGTCTTCGACATCCGGATGTCGTCCGCCGAGCCGAGCAGCGACTCGCGCGCCCGCTTGTTCGATACCTCTTCCGCATGCGCGAGAATCTCTTCGATAGACCCGTACTCCTCGATGAGCTGGATGGCGGTCTTCGGGCCGATCCCCTTCGCGCCCGGAATGTTGTCCGACGAGTCACCGATCAGCGCGAGATAGTCCACCACATGCTCCGGCGCCACACCCAACCGGTCACCTGCATTGCCCAGATCGACCCACTCCTCCTCCACTCCCGCATTGCCGCCGCGTCCCGGGTTGAGCAGGCAGATGTGGTCGCCGATCAACTGATAGAAGTCCTTGTCCCCCGACACGATCACCGCGTCCAGACCCGCGGCCGCTGCACGCTTCGCAAGCGTGCCGATCACGTCATCCGCCTCGTGGTCCGGCAGCGCGATCACCGGCACGTTGAAGCCCTGGATGATCTCCCGGATCTTGGGCAGTGACCACTCCAGATCCGCAGGCATCTTGTCCCGCGTCGCCTTGTACGCAGGATAGATCTCCGTCCTCTTGCTGTTGCCCGCGTCCAGCACCACTCCCAGGTAGTCCGGCTGAAAGTCGTCGCGTACCTTCATCAGGAACCGCGTGAAGCCGAACGCCGCAGACGTGTTCTCCCCCTTCGTCGTCAGCAACGGCCTCTGGATCATCGCGAAGAACGCGCGATAGATGAGCGCGTAGCCGTCAATGAGAAAAAGGCGCGGCCGCGTCTTCTCCGGCGTCTGAACCATCCCGTCCTTCCACGTTCCGGGTCAATGCAACAAGAGGCATGATCAGTATCGAAACAACAAGAGGCCCCGCTCGCCGAGCGGGGCCCCTCATTCAACGGATGCCGGTGCGATCCAAGCTACGCCGAAGCGTCGATCCCGAGGTCGGTCGGACGGTTCACGTTCGCGGCCTGCAACCCCTTGTCCGTCTGCTTGATCTCGAATTCAACCTCTTCGCCTTCCGCGAGGGTCTTGAACCCTTCCATCGAGATCGCAGAGAAGTGGACGAAAACGTCCTCCCCGTCCGGCTGCTCAATGAAGCCATACCCCTTGGCGTCATTGAACCACTTCACCTTCCCCCTGGCCATTGCACCAGCCTCCTCATGAGAGTCCGACAGCTGCCTCGCTACGGATAGGGAAACTAGGTCAGCGCGCGAGCGGGTGTCAAGCAAAATCTTATTATGTCAGCACGCAAAACCGGACAGCGGTGCATGTTCATCACATCTAAACACATGTTCTTGGCCGGCGCTGCTCACACTGTGCAAGGGTGTGGGATTGGGAGTGGGAGAGTTAAAGGGCATCGTCGAGGGTGAGGGCAAGTAACTCCCCACTCCACTCCACTCCCACTCCCATTACCCCTCCCTTTAACTCTCCCACTCCCACTCCCACTACCTGACAACAGGGCATTTACCTCGACGGCGCCGTGATCTCCTCCACCGCCAGGTCACTGTACAGCGCAGCGTAAATGCGACGGTTGTTCTGCACGATACGGACGTAGTCACGCGTTTCGTCGAACGGTATGCGCTCGGCGAACAGCAGCCGGTCGCGATACTCGGGAAACCGTTGCCAGCGCGTGACGCGTGTGGGGCCGGCGTTGTACGCGGCGAGGACTGCATCGAGGCGACCGTAGTTGCGGAGCTGGTCGGCGAGGTACGCCATGCCGAAGAGGACGTTGAGTTCGGGCTGCGTCAGCATTTCCTCATCGAAGCCTGACACGCCCAGCCGTCGTGCGAGACTGCGGCCGGTGGCAGGCATGACCTGCATGAGCCCGAGTGCGCCAACAGGGCTGCGGGCGCGGGCGTTGAACATGGACTCCTGGCGAATGAGTGCAGCCGCGAGGAACGGATCGACGCCGCGCTCGCGCGCTTCCGCCATGATGATGTTGCGGAACGGGAACGGGTAGACGATGCGGAGCAGCCGGAGGTTCCATGCGCCCTCGCGGCGGTAGATCTCCCAGCCGAGCCCGATGCCCTGCGTGGTGAAGCCTCGTGAATTGAGTGACTCGGCGAGTGCATACGAGGCACCGTCAAAGGCGGCGAAATGACGACGCACGCGTTCCATCTCGAACGTTGCGGCCTCCTCCCAGCCAATCTCGCGGAGCAGGTCCACGCGGGAGAGGGCACGCTCGACCTGTTCATCGAAGCCTGCATTGTGCGGCGGTGCGGGTTCGAGGCGCGCAGCCCAGCCGTCGTCGTTCAGTGCCTCACCAGCGAGTCCGCCATAGTACGAGAACGGATCGAGCCTGCGTGTTTCGGCGAGTCGTGCGCGCGCTTCGTCACTGCGGCCGAGACGTTCGAGTGCCTGGGCAGTCCAGTACGTCGCCTGCTGATGGTGCCGTCCGGTGGGATGTGACGCGCGGAACTCCTCGAAAGTCTGAAGCGCTTCGTCGAAACGTCCGGCCGAGAAGGCGATGCCGCCCAGTCGCATGTGTGCGAGGGCCGCATGCTCGCTCAGCGGCGAAAGCCGGGCCGCCTGGCGATAGTGCTCTTCCGCCTGTGCGAGATTGGCCTCGTCGTGATCGAGATCCGCGGTCAGATACGCCGCGCGTACAGCCGCCGCCTGGTCGGGGTACTCGCTGACAATGCGGGCGAGGGTGCCTCGTGCCACGCTCTGCCGGCCGTCACGGTACTGCGCGCGCGCGGCCGTGTACATCGCATCGCTCGCAAGACGCGTGTCTGTGCTCGATGCGGCGATCGCCAGGAGCGCTCGTTCAGCTGCCTGATACTCACCGCCGCGGAACTGCGCGTTCGCCAGGTCGTAGCGCAACGCAGCCCGTTGCGTAGCCGAACCGCGGCCGGCATCGATGTACGCGGTCAGCCCGGCCACGCCGCGCTGGAGGTTTCCATGTCGCAAGTATACGCGTCCGACCAGAAGCTGATCCTCGACCGACAGCCCGCCCATCTCGGATAGCGCACGCGCTGCTTCGATCGCCGCCGACGAGCCCTGTGCGATATTCATCGCACGGATGTACGCTGTGCGCGCGCCTGTCCCGTTGCCCCGCTCCTGCCGCAGCTTGCCGACCAGCGTCCACGCCGCTGCGCGTCGCGTATCGTTCGTCAGTCGTTCCGCCGCCCGCTCCGCTTCGGCGACGGCGCCCGCGAGATCTCGCGCGTTCTGACGCGCACGCGCCTGGGTTCGCCACGACCACTCGTTGACCAGCTCCGGGTCCAGTCCGGTCAGTCGCTGGCGGACGACCATCGTATCACCGCCGCCCGCCGCGGATGACGCCGCGAACGCCTGAATCCAGTCGTCCACCTGCGGCAGCAGTTCCGCAGCAGCGTCGTAGGCCGCCTGCGCCGCCGCATAATCCCCGTCCTTCGTGAGCGCCTCTGCACGTCGAAGCAGTACCAGGCCCTGCTCCTGTGTCTCGCCGCCCCCGGCGATCGCCAGATACCGCCCCAGCGACTGGCTGCCCTCACGCCAGCGACCGAGCTCCAGCTGACTGCGGCCGAGCAGACTCCACCCGAATCCCGACGCCTCCCCACTCAGCCAGCTGCGACCCTCGAGCAGGTCACTGACCCGTTCCCAGTCGCCCCAGCCGGCCTCCGCACGCGCGGCGAGCAGGATGGCGGACGGAGTCGAATCACGACGCGTGCTGAGGTACTCGCGCAAGATGAGGCTCGCGCGGAGGTACCGTCCGTCACGCAGCGCGTCCACCGCCGCGTCCGGAACGTGCTGCACCCCGGCAGCGGCGGCCGAATGCGATTTGCGCGGCCCCAGCACGGCGATCGTGCCGGCGACAATGAAGAAGAGCAGGTAAATCAGGGTGTGGCGTGAAACCATGTCGTAGTCCTGCGTTGTGGACCGGGTTCGCGATGCGCGCGTACCAACCGGGAGATCGAGGGTGCAAGCCCGGGGCCTGATAGAGGCACGACCCTCTTACACCTCAGTGCATACGGCGGTTGCGCACCGGTCGAACAGGCGGGGAATGGCCGCCCGTTGCGCCGGCTGCAGATGAATCGACATGAGCGGCGTGGCAGGAAGCGTCAATTGCGGTCGGGGCGCGGCTTGAGCCGGTCCGCGACGCTGCGGAAGGCGGCCTCCGAGGAAGGCACGAGCTCGTAGCGGCCGAATCCCGTCCGATCGTAGAACAACAGGTTGAGCCGCCCGCCCGGCACTGCGGTGTACACCCACTCTTCCGCATTTGGCTGACGTGTCATGTCGACGTCGCCGACGTACCTCTCGACAGCGTTGTCCGGCTGGCCGAGGACGATGAAGACCTCGCCGCGATCGGTATTCCAGCCGGGCAGGCCGCCTGTCTCGCGGAACGCTTCCGTCGCGTAACGAACGCGCTGGAAAAACGCGTCGCGATACTCGTTCACATCCGTGATGGGCAGCGGGTCACGACGATCCCAGAAGCGATCCCATGCGGTACGCTGCTCCGTCGGTGATCCAGTGCGCAGCGAATCGAGTTCCTCCGGATGCGCTATGTAGCGGAGGAACTGAATGACTTCATCGAGATTCGCAACCATCCACTGATCGGAGATGGTCATGACGAGCGGCCTGCGGGTGACAGGCGCGCCATCGACGCTCACATCGACCCAGAACTTGCCGAGGGGCAGCACGTCCGGCGGGACTTCCACCACGCCGTAGCGAAGATCGCGGGTGCCGGAGCGGAGCACGACCTCGGCGCTCCACACGATGCCGCCTTCCTCGTCGACGATGCGCACGTCGAGCGGCCGGGCGTCCTCCGTGCCGTACGCCTCCAGGTACACGCGCGGCGCGTTGCCGCCGAATGGCACGGTGTGCCGGGGATTCGTGATCAGGTCCGGCATGAAGTCGCGACTCGCGCGGCCGTCCGCTTCGTACACGAGGACGGGAGAAGACACTCCAGCGCCGCGAGCGTAATCGGGCACCGTCAGTGTGTCAGTCATTCTGAAGCCGCGCGAGCTGTTCGCATCTGCAGCCTGGAGTCGAACGATGTAGCTGCCGGGCTGCACGGTGATGCCCTGCTGATAGACGACGCTCTCATCGGTGCGCCCGGTCTCGGCGAACGTCGATACCCGCACGATCTCGCGGCCCTCGACGCGCTTCACCACGGTGGAGTCCACGTCCATGAACGTCACATCGATGCGGTACTCGGCGAAGAAACCACCTGCATCGCGCTGGAAACGCAGCGAGCTGTTCGGCAGCGACATGCCGAGCAGCACGAACGTCGAATCGGATGGACCCGCGAGTGTGGCAAAGCTTGCGACGGCCGGGAACTGTCCCGGTCCGGTCATGAAGCCCAGGTCGCGATAGATCTCGAGCGGCCGGGAGAAAGCCTCGCCCGCCGGACGGGCGCCATCCGGTCCGCCACCGCGTGCGCCGCACGCAGCCATCCACGAGACCGCGATGGCAACGACGATGATCCGCACACCGCGGCTGCCCGGGAAACGACGAGGGCCACCCGGCAGGTGGCCCTCGAGTTCCGACAGAGTCGAGAACTGCAGCATTCAGCTCACCGGTTAGGCGACGCGACCCCGATCATGCAGAGCATCGACCATCTTCTGCGCCGACTCTTCCATATCGAGGACGAGGCGGTCGACGCGGGTCACGAAGTAGTTGTGCGCGATGTTGATCGGAATCGCGATCGCGAGACCCGTTGCCGTTGTGATCAGTGCGATCTTGATACCGCCGGCGACGACGGTAGCCTCGACCTCACCGGCGCTCTCGATCGCCTGGAACGCGGCGATCATACCAATGACCGTTCCGAGGAAGCCGAGCAGCGGCGCGACGTTCGAGACGGTCGCGAGCCAGACCAGCCCGCTCTCGAGGCCGGCCATCTCGATGAGACCAACGTTCTCGATTGCCTTGGTAACGCGCTCGGAGCCCTCATCGTGACGCTCGAGGCCCGCGGCGAGAATGCGGCCCGCGGGCGTGTTCGAGTCGCGCGACAGGGCGAGCGCCTCGTTGATCTTGCGCTGCGCGATCAGCTCGTCGACCTCACGCAGGAACTTGCGCGTTCGCATCGACTTGCCGCTCAGATCGATCAGCTTCCAGACGATGATGATGAGACCCACGAGCGCGCACAGCGCCAGCGGCCACATCATGAACCCGCCG
>JAGTUV010000042.1 GCA_018224305.1 Gemmatimonadota bacterium | reverse complement strand
TGCGTCCTTCCGGTGACGCTGACTGCCGCAAGCCGGTAGGGCAACGGCTCGAGAACGACGTCGAGGGTGCCGGCGCGCGAGACCTCCCGGTGCACGGTCCGGAATCCCGTCGCCGCCACGCTCACCGACAGTACCCCGGGGAACGCTGTCACGCGATAGCGACCATCCGGCCGCAGCAGGGTCAGCAGCAGGGCCGCGATACGAGCCACGCGGCAGTCCGTGAAACGGGATGGACACGTGATTGCCATCGGTCAGCGCATGGTCGCGAGTTCTATATTGCTGATGTGGCCGCCGTAGCGGCGATGGATCTCCACCTTGCGCTCGACCATCTCGATGACCGGCGTCGCGAAGTCCACGTCCTGGAGGCGGCCGGAGATGTTGAGACCTCCCGTGCTGATGCAGTTGATCTCGACGATGCGGTCCGCGACGATGTCGAGACCGGCGAAGAAAATACCGTCACGCTTGAGCTTCGGACCGACGATCGAAGCCAGTTCGAGCATGCGATCCGTCACCTTCGCCTTACGCCCCTTCCCGCCGGCCGACATGTTCGACCGGAAGTCCTCACCCTGCGCAACGCGCTGGAGGGCGGCATACTTGCCGTCGACTACGAGCGGCTCGCCATTGACCATGAAAAAGCGCGTATCTGTACGATCGCCCGGCAGGAATTCCTGCGCCATCACGTAGCCGACGCGCTGGATGGTGTCCACCATCTGCCTCAGGTTCGCAAGGTCCTTCTCGACGAGGAAGACATCGGAGCCGCCGTACCCGTTCAGCGGCTTCATCACGATCTTCCCTCCGCACCGTTCGTGGAAGCTGCGGATCTCGTCGATGTCTCTGGTGACGATGGTGGCTGGCCGGACGGCTTCGGGGAAGTGCTGGAAGTAGAGCTTGTCGATGGCGTACGCGAGCGTATCCGGATGATTCAGAACGATGACGCCGCGCGCCATGGCGAGGCGGCCGAAGAGAATCCCCGAATGCTGAGCCCACGCGCGGTCATGCTCGGCCTCCTCGGAAGGATTGTAGCGCAGCCAGAACACGTCCATGTCGTCGGTCGTGATGCGCTCGCGCGGCGCGTCCTTCTCCTGCAGCGCAGCAAGGAACGTCTCCTTGGTCCGTGTATTGGCGGGCGCGACATGCGCAAGGCCGCCAATGCGCCCGTCCTCGAAGTACGTCAACTGATCGATGCCGAGCACATGGACGGTGTGACCTAGCTTCATCGCCGCGTGGCTCAGGATGGTGCTGGTGGCCGGGGGCACTTCCGTTGCCACATTGTTCACGAGAAATGTAATTCTCATTCGGAGTCGCTGATCATTCCGGTTAGTGGAAGTCCTTCACGCAGTGCATCCATGCGTCGCTGCGTGTCCGGCTGCTGGTACAGTCGCGGGAGGAGCGCCGGTGCCTGGAGGTACTCACGCGCCCGCAACTCCTCGACGATCGGTACATGCTTCGCCGCAATCTTGCCAAGATACAGAGGCTCGACCGCACCGCCCGCCCTGATGTACTCGACGAGTCTGATCAGGCCGCGCAGGTAGATGAGATCGCGTGTGAAGCCGCCGCTTGCATGTACCCGTTCCGTCACATCGAACGCCGTGCGCGACGGTATTCCGTGCTCTGCGGTAAGCATGCGGAACGTGTCGACGAATGCGGCACCCTGTTCGACCGAGTGGGCTGCGATGACGCGAGCGGCGAGTACGCGCATGCGTGACGCATCGAGACCGCCGGCGAGATACTCGGCGAGCACGGCGAGGCCTTCCTGCAGCTCGTCATAGCCAGCCAGGCCCGTATAGAGCTGGCGGAGCGGCTGTGCACGGCCGTTGTAATACGTCAGCACGTGCGTCCCCACTTCATGATGGAGCAGCGGCAGAGCGCGCTCCGGTCGGAGCGAGAGACCATCGCCGATGAGGAGGTTGCCCTGTGAAACCATCAGTCCCGCGAGATCGGGCCGGATCTGTACCTCGGCCGCCAGTCCTGGATACGCAGCGCGATAGTACTCCAGCTCCGTCCGTGCGGTAGCGGCGAACTCTGCGGCCGACACGCGGACCTCCGACCGACCGGCTGGCGGCGGCGGCGGTACGGAGCTCAGTACGTCGCGCGCGACATTGAGCAGCATGTCATCCACCGCGCCGTAAAGGCGCATGCTCGCGTAGCGGAAGCCTTCGGTATTGCGTTCGGCAATGAGCGTGATCTGGCGATCGAGTTCGTCGCGCTTGTCACGCAGCAGGAACGCCATGGCCGGGTCCGCTACAGGCTCCAGGTCAACATCGAACAGGCGTCTCTTGAGGACGTCAGGGTCGATGGGCAGCAGCCGGTAGCGGAACTGCGGCTCGCCCTCGAATCCACGTTCACGAAACCGGTGCCACGCTTCGCGTGCATTCACCGGTGAGACGAGTAGCAGCAGCTGATAGGATGTCTCGATGTCAGCCAGTTCCCTGTCCGCGATCGTTGCCTCGTCGCCGAACCTGCGCGGCCCGACTGCGCGATAGCTCTCGAAGCCGGCCCGGGTCTGCACGCGCGCGAACTCGAAAGCCATCTGGCGCATCACGCCGGACAGCTCGTGTCGCAGGCGCCGCAGGAAAACCGGGTAGACCGCGCCCGTCTCGGGATCACGAAAGATTGGCGGCACCTCGAGCCCCACCAGCAGGCAGCCGATCTCCCAGCATTCCTGAGCGGAGAGCAGGGGTGGCAGATCCGGCGGGTGGCGTTCGTCGGTCTGCCGCACGGCTACGGTGGTGCGGATATCCGGATCCTTCATCTCCCGCAGACCGCGACTCAGCACATCGACGGTCGCGGCCGCAGCGCCGGTCGGCGCATGCACGACGAACTCGCTGCTGTCGGGCGCGCCCGACCAGAGCTCGAGGATGATGAACGAGTCCAGTTCCCTCGTAGCGGTCTCCGCGAGGGCGGCCGTAGCATCGTGCGCCTGCGCCACGTCGTCGCCCAGCGCGACGAGGTACGATGCTTCACCCAGCACGAGGCGGTGCATGCCCGCGTCCTCACGCGCAGGGGGCTGGCGATAAACGAACAGGTAGGGCAGCTTGCGGTCGAGGTTGAGGACACCGCCGCCCGGCAGCCGCTCGCGCACGTGCGCATCCATGCGGAACCGTCGCAGGATCCGTTCGATCAGCGTACTGTCTACGGCGGCAGAACTCATCAGCCATCATGGTGGAGGCTCACGGCGTCTTGCGGACAGCTGTAGCAAGGTCGGGGCCGCAGGAGGCTCGCATGTGGGAACACGTTCGTCTCGCCGCGCTGATCGCATTGATGTCGCTCATGTCCTCTGCATGTGCGACGACTGCGTCTCGGCCGCTGGCTCCCGCGGCGTTCGCAGGTGCCGATAGCGTCACGAGCACGTTCATCGCGCCGGGCGTCACGCATACGTTCATCCGGGATGCACGGGGACCCTGGGCCATACACGTGCTCGAGGTCGATGCGCGCATCTGCGAGCCCGTGCTCCAGACGCGCAAGCCCGCCGGCGCCCTTTCCGGTCGCGCAACTACGTCAGCGCTCACCGCCGATGCACTCGCCGGCATCAATGGCGACTTTTTCATGCTGCCCGGCGGCACCCCCGTGGGGGCTCACGTCACGGGCGGCGTGCCGCTCATCGGACCAACGGACCGGCCCGTGTTCGCCACCAGTCGCAACGGCTGGCACATCGGTGTCGCACACATCAACGGATACGCGCGCGTACGCCATGACAGTGTTGCAATCACTCAGGTGAACCGCGCGGCACAGGCGACGTCCGCCTATCGCGGCACGCATGCGGGCCTGACACTGTTCACGGCTCCGGCCGGCGACTCCGTCCCGGCCGATCCCACCGCGCGCGTCGTCATGCTCCGACTGATCGGCGGGAATGAGCGGGCGGGACGCGGTGTGGTCACGGACGAGGATTCTGCAGCAGCTGCGGTGCAAAGGAGACCCGGCACCGCCGTGCTGTTCGCCCATGGCGCGGATCGCGATTGGGCACGCCGTCGAACTGCCGGCGACACCGTGACGTGGACAGCACGCGTCACGATCGGAGCGGTGCTCTCGGAAGCTGTCGGCGGGTTTCCCGAATTGCTCCGCGACGGGCGCGATGTGCTCGGCGATCAGATCATCGCGGCGAGCTTTGGCGAAGCGCGCCATCCCCGTACCGCCCTCGGCTGGACACCCGGTCAGCGCCTGCTGCTCGTCGTTGTCGATGGCAGACAGCCGGAGTGGAGCGCCGGCATGAGCCTCGATGAACTCGTCTGGCTCTTCCGCAGTCTCGGCGCTACTGACGCCCTCAACCTCGACGGCGGCGGCTCCACGGCCATGGTCATCGACGGTCGAACGATCAGCCGTCCGTCCGACCGCGAGGGCGAACGCCCCGTCGGCAACGCCCTGGCATTGACCGGCTGCAGATAGGCCAGGCCGCGGTCCGCCTGCCGCCGCTCAGTTCTGGTCGGCAGTCAGCGGAGCAGCTGCGCCACTGCCCAGGTTGCCGTGATGCAGCAGCGCGTTGAACACCAGTGCATACGATCCGAACGTCTCGCTGCGCCAGAACGGGTTGAAGCTGAACATCACGATGTGACCGCGGCCCAGCGGTACATCGACGAGCGCTGGGGCGTGGGCAAGTTCGGCGCCGTGCGTCAGTCCGCCGCTGATGAGGAGGCGGGCCGGATCGCTCGCGAAACGGAGCACCGTGCGCGCGGTAACGGGCGCCTGACCGAAGCGACCGCCGCCCTGCTGCACTTCATCGCCCTGATCCCGCCGGAACTCCTCGACGCCCTCCTGTCCGAGCAGCCGCGGCCGGCCCTGCACGATGTCATCCTCATCGACGCCGCCGCGTCCGGACCTTCGGGCGGTCGTGCTGCCATCGGGCTCCGCCGCTGCGCGTCGCAGGGCGGGATTGCGCTGGCCGTCCGCGAACACGGGCGCGCGATTGAAGTACACGCCCAGCTCCTCACCGTATCCGTAGACGAGCGGGCTGGTCGAGTCAGTGGTAGTGGCGCGGAACACGCCGCCGGGCGCCCACAGGTTGGGAGCATCGGCAACGCGGACGCCGCCGCCCAGTCCAAAATGGAGCGGCAGAAGGCTGCTGTTCGTGATCGTGACGAGCGTGCCGCCCTGCTCGACGAAGCGCTGCAGGTTCAGCACGCCCTGCAGTTCCAGGCCGCCGCGCATGTCGTCGGTCGACGCCTGGCGCCCGAGGTTGGGTGTCACGTCGGTGCGCTTCCACGGCAACGGGCTGTCACCGGTGAGTCCGCGCACGACCTGAAGCGGATCGTTCGATGACGGGCCGAACAGGATGACGTCGTAACGCTCGTGAAGACGGGTATTGTCGCGTGCGTCATGGACGGAGATGTAGTCATACGGTATGGCGTAGTGATCGAGTGCGAGCCGCATCCAGCCCTCCTGCTGCGTCGTCTGCCACGTGTGCATGACCGCTATGCGCGGGGCGGCGACGGCATGCGACGCAACGGGAGGCACAGCGGTGACACCCGTCGCCGTAAAGCCGAACTCCTGACCGGCAGCATTCAGCAGCTGCGCCAGGTTGCCGGGGTTGCCCGACACCGGGATGATGAAGGATCCCGCATTGAAGTTGCGCCCGGCGGCATCGAACGGTGAGCGTGCGGCCTGCATCCGCACATTGCGATACCGGAAGCGGAACGCCGCGAGATTGTTGTCGGCGTTGTAGTTGACAATGAATGCGCGCGCACCGTTCGCGTTCTCGACGCCGCCCGAGGGGCGCACGGGCTCGGTCACTTCCTGCATGGGCACGTCGAGAATCGCGACATTCTCGACCCGCACGGTCTCCGCGTTGTAGAGCGGACCGAACGTCCAGCCGGTATCATCGTAGGGGCGCGGGTCATCCGGGTTGTAGTACTGCCGGTCGAGCATCATGTCGACGGCGCGGGAGAACGGCTGGTCCATGCGGACGACGTAGCTGCCGGCGCCGAACGCGTGGTCGCCCACGGTCGCCTGGCCCGTCGTGCGATGGACCTCGGCGCCATGCCGCTGCAACAGATCGAGGAGCTGTGCCTGCTGACCGCGCCGCGTCTCGCTGGCCGGGAACACATACGCGGCCGGCCCTTCGGCGCGTGCCTTCGCCACGCTGCGCTGTGACTTCAGGTAGTAGTTGCCCAGGAACTCCTCACGGTTGTCCGCCACCTCGCGCAGCGCGATCAGCAGTGCGCTCTGCTGGAGGTTCACGTTGTTGCGCATCGACCATACAACCGCGGGCAGAGGCGTGTTCGGACGGTGCCACTGCCGGTCGATGTTCGCATTCACAATGTAGTTCGACGCGTTGCGCGCGCCCTGGGTCTCGTAGAAGCGGCCGATCGAGTTGCGCATGTTCGCGATCCAGAACATGTAGTTCGGGGCCCAGCCGTCGTAGAAGTCGAACGTGTAGACGCCCGGCACGCCGTGCGCCGTCATGTCCTTGACCTCCTTGAACGCGAGCCGGTTCCACTCGCTGATCAGGATCGGATCGATCCACGCGTTGTACGGACCGCGGCCGGTTGATGTGTAGAGGTAGGTAGCGGACTCGTGCAGATCATGGAAAACGGTGGGGTTGTAGTCGAGAAAGGTCCGCATCACGTGCTCGGACAGCTTCAGCGACAGCGACATGCCGTCACGGTTGTTGTCATGGGCGACGTACTTGCCCCAGTAGAGGGGGCTGCGCGGATAATTGCCGTCAGGGTCCCTGCGCGGCGCCATGTGGATGTCGACCACGCGGGCCCGGCCGTCGACTTCGATGACGGGAGTGATCAGCACGATGACGTTGTCGCGGATGGCGCGGACATGCTCGGACTCGTCCACCGCGAGGCGGTAGACGAGTTCCATGAGCATCTCCGGTGATGCCGTCTCGGGCGAGTGAATGGCGCCCGTGGCCCAGTATACCGGTTTCGCCTGGCGGACCAGTGCGGCCGCCTCCTGCTCCGATGTCCGGCGCGGATCACCGAGGCGCGCAAGCATGTCCTTGTAGCTGTCGATTCGTGCCAGTGTCTGCTCATCGGAGATCGCGACCAGGATCATCTCGCGACCTTCCTCGCTCTCACCCATGCTGAACACCTGCACACGCGGCGACGCAGCGGCTACCGCGCGCATGTAACGCGCGACATCCTCCGGGTAGGTGAGCTGCGCGGGCGCGCCCGCGATGTAACCGTTCAGCTCGAGCGGTGTCGGTACGACGTCCGACGCGGGCAGGTGATCGATCAGCGGCGTGAGGAAGAACGGCTCCGTCGTGAACTGGCGGATCTGCGCCGTATACTCCTCGTCGACCGTCTGCTGCGCGTGCGCACCTGCGGCTGTGAGCAGGGTGGCGCACATGGCTGCGACGGCTCGCACCGTCCGGCCGAAGCGGGGGTTCAGCATGGATATCTCCCTGGTTCCGGGTCGTGCGTGTAATGAGCAGCTCAAAGGCGCCTGCTATCTGTTCGCCAGGTATCGCCGGGCCGCGACCAGTTCCGGCCGCGACGCTTCACCGCGATCCATCAGATCGACCAGCTCGCGATACCGTGTGGCTGCGAGCTCGGCCTCACCGGCCTGCTCGGCGGCGCGCGCGGCACCGTACAGCGCGCGGGCACGGCGCGGCTCACGTTCAAGTGTCCGCTCGTATGCGGCAAGCGCTTCACGCGCACGCCCGAGTTCGAGCAGCAGGTCACCCTCCAGTTCACGCGCCGGGAGGAGCGGTCCGGGAGTGACGGGATGCTTCTCGACGGTTTCCTCCAGGTCGGCCGCGCGGCGGGCGAGAAGGAGGGCCTCGTCGTCATCCCCGGACGCGCGTGCTACCCACGCGGCGGCGGCGAGTCGCTGCGCTTCCACGACCGTGGCCCAGTACGTGTCGTTCGCCGCATCGAGATCGGCCTTGAGGCGCCCGAGCTCGGACAGGTCCGTCCGGGCGGACGCTGCATCTCCGGTTCGGGCGGCACCCACAGCTCGAGCGAAGTGGATTAGCGCCTGCACATATGGAGTGGCCCCGACGGGAAGCGCGAGCGCGGCTGCTTCGGCCCATGCGCTGCGTTCCACGGCGAAACGCGCGGGCATCGCGGTAAAGTTGTAACCCATGAGGCCGCCGTAGAACCTGTCGTCGATCCGTATGACACGCTCTACGACACGTCGCGCCTCGGTGTCGCGCCCCTGCTGGAGGTACGCGTACACCATGTAGTCGAGCGGATGGACGGCCGCGTTGGAGTCCGGCTCGGCGCGCGCCGAGCGCGCGTTCGTCTCGATCGATTCGTCCCAGTAACCCAGCCGCGTGAAGATGTGGGACGGCATGTGCAGCGCGTGCGGTGCGTCAGGCGCGATGTCGGCGTACGCGAATGCCGCCGTCCTGCCGCGCGCCGCCAGCTGCGGCGCGTCGTACGCGTGGATCAGATAGTGCGCCAGACCCGGATGCTCCGGATGCTGATCGAACAGCGGCTGCATGATCGCAGCACCCTTCAGCTGCGCCGCGAACGTGCTGTCGGCCGGTGACGCGTTCGCGACCAGCGTCCTTGCATGGAAGATGGCCGCCTCCATGTCCTCGGGATGGGCATCGTGCAGGGCCGCGAACGCCCGCTCGAGCGACTGCATGCGATCCATGTGCGCGCGAGTCTCATGGTCCGCCAGATAGGCCCCGACCGCATCGATATACATCTGCTCCCGATGGGATGCCGTCGCTCCCAGTTCGCGCGCTCGCGCAATCGCAGACGTGCCCTCCGCCAGCGCTGCCGCCGAAGGAGTAGCCCTTGTCATCGGATTGCCCAGCGTCGTCATCGCCACACCCCAATGCGCCATGGCACAGCCCGGATCCGACGCGATGATCGATGTGAACGCCGCATGCGCGGATTCGAACCAGAACGAATGCAGCATGGCGACGGCGCGCTCGAACTGCGGCTGCACTGATGCCGAACACGTCACTGGAAATATCACGCGGCCGAGGCGCGATGCGTCGCCCGCGGGATGATCATGGTCCTGTGACAGGAGAGGCGGCGCGAAAAGCAATGTGACGGCCGCAGACAGCAGCGCCGCCCGGCGCAGGGACGGCGCAACGAAGTAGGGGTGTCGCATGGCGACCTCCGGAAGGGATGATGAAGGGGATTCGCTCAGGGGCATATCATGCTATGTCAGGGATCCGCCCGGATCCGCACGGAAACGTCCGCGTCACCCCACATGATGCGCAGCCGTGCGTCCGTACCCGCACCTTCCACGCGGATCGTGAACTGCTCCGTGTGCGACGCTTCGGCGGCCGGCTGCATTGGCATGCGGCCGACGTCCTGTGCGGGGTCGCGCTGGAGACCGCTCATGCCGGTCTGCCGGTTGATGATGAGGTCCCACGCGCCCCGGCGCGGAACCGTGAACAGCGAGTAGCTTCCGGGCGGCACCCGCACGTCGCCGATACGCAGCGCCACGTCGGTGATGAGCTGCGTGGCATCGTTGGCTCCCGTACGCCACACATCATCCCAGGGCACGAGCCCGCCCATGACAGTGCGGCCCCGTGCGGATGGGCGGCTGTAATCGATCATGACGGTGCCGCCGCCGAGCGTGGCACGCGCCGTATCACGCGGCGAGAGCGGACCGAGGCCTGTTCCGTCCCGGTCCCGTTCGGCGAACTCACGTGTCAGCATCTCGAAATCGAACGGAGGGACGCGTTCCACTGTGCTGCCGCCGCCCGCATCGATCGCCGTGATGCCGCCACGTTCATCGACGTAAACGCTCAGTGGCGCACCGAACTGATTCGGAAGCGTGTACTCGTTGTCCGCCCGCTGCTGTACTACCACATCGCGCACAGCGCCGCCCGCCATCATGGCCACCGTGATGGCCGACGTGGACGCCCGCATCCCCTGCCACACCGCCAGTGCGTACGGCGCGAACGTTCCGCCTGCGATCGGCACTGCACCACCGGTCGGCGTGACTTCGGCTCCCGCAGCACCCGTGCTGAACCCGGTCACGCTCCCCGCCCCATCGAAATGCACGACGTACCTCCTGACCGTAGTGCGTGGCGAGCGCGTCACCGCAACGACGTGCAGGCTGTCGGGACTGCGCACCCAGCGTTCGACGGCCACCGTATCCACGCCGAGGCGGACGACATACAGCGCGGTGTCCGTGCTCTGCCCGGCTACAGGCGCTCCTCCCGCAGTCAGGAGGAGGGCTGCAATGAGAAATCGTGCCTTCATGGAGACCTCCGAATGCTCCCCGGGGGTATGCGAACGCTTTGCGGACGTACAATCTGCGACGTTCGGCCGGGATCCGCCACCACCGCCGCAATTGACGGCATACGTATGTGGGAGTTAAACTTGGAGTCTCCCCCTCACTTCATTGCAGAGACTGGATGCGACGCAGCTACCTTCTGCTGGTGTGGACGTGCGTGCTGGGTGCGTGTGCCGATGTCCCGCCGCCCAGGATCGGCGTCGCCGTCAGTACGGCTCCGGCACAGGCGGCTGGAATCGCGGCCTCGGAGCTCGACGCTGGCGATGCCGGTTCCTTCGATGCCGTCATCCGGGCGTCGGCAACGGGCGCTGAGCAGGCGATCGGGCAGGCCTACGCGTTCGTGAACGATCCGCGGGTGCTGGCGGTTGTGGGTCACGGCAACAGCGCGGCGAGCCTCGCCGCCTCCCAGATCTACAATACAGCAGGCCTCGTCCAGATCGCTCCGACGACGACGGCGCCGGTGTATGGCCGTGCCGGGCCGTTCAGCTTCCGGCTGGTTCCCGGGGACTCGCTTCAGGCCGCGTACCTTTCGATGGTGCGGAGTCACCACTGGCCGGCCAGCCGGGTAGCGGTGGTGCACGTCAACGACGACTACGGCCGCGGTCTGTTGCGCGTGCTGCGTCCGCAACTGGACAGCGTGGTATACGAGGGGCTGTACGCGGACAACGGGAGTGCACTGGATATCGAACGCCTGCGCGACGGCATCGCGGCCCGCAATCCCGAGTTGCTGCTTTGGGCCGGACGCCCTCACGTTCTCGGCCTGCTCCTCCCCCTGCTGAGGGAGACGTTGCCTGATATCGCGGTGGTGTGCGGTGATGCATGCGACGCCGCTCAGGTTTACCACAACACGGATGGCCGCTTCACCGGCATCCATTTCGTGCGGTTCACCGATCCGGCGGCCTCCGATTCCGCCTCGCGCTCCTTCCGGGACCGGTACCTCGAGGTCACCGGGGAGGTGGCGAGCAGCGAGGCACTGCTGACGTACGACGCCGTCTCGCTGGTTCGCGCTGCGCTGCGCGACGGAGCGCGGACGCGCGAAGGGGTCAGGCAGTACCTGACGTCGCTCGGCACGAGTCGGCCGGCATTCGTTGGACTGACGGGCAGTATCGCGTTCGATGAGACTGGCGCATGCGAGCGCTCGTACATGCTGGCCGAGGTGCGTGCCGACGGCGTATCGCCAGCGGAACACGTGGCAGGCCATGGCGGGCACTGACATGCTGAACCGATACTCGATCCGGCACGTGATCGTAGGCACCATGGCAGCGGTCACGCTCATTGCCGTGAGCTGCATTGTCGTGCTGCTCGTGACGGCCGGAGCCATGCACGGCACCGTCGAGCGGCAGGCGGATCGTCTGGGCGAGGATGAAGCGATCGCCGACAGCATCACGCTGCATGTGCAGAACCAGATCGTTGCAGCAGAGCGATACATGGCGACCGGCGATGCGGCGCATATCAGCGTGTTTCGCGTTGAGGGGCTGGCGGTCTACGATCGAATCCGCATGTATCTCTTCCTCGACCTGGAGCCCCGTGAGCGGCTGCTCGTAGAGAGCATCCGTGAACAGCACCAGGCGATCGAGGTCAATGCACAGCAGATGTTCAGTCTGCGCGAGGACGCGAACGCCCCGGTTGAACTGGCTGGCAGTGACGAGCTGCGGGCCCAACTCGCAGAGTTCCTCACCCTTCGGCGGGAACGCACTCACCTCCTGCTCAGCGAGCAGGAGCGTGTGTGGGGCTGGCTGTACGTAGCCTGTGGTATCCTGATCGTCATCTTCGTCGCCATCATGTTTGCCGCGGTGATTTTCCTGCGGCGCAGGCTGCTCGACCCGATGCGCAGTCTGACGAAGGCGGCACGGCGGATCGGTGCGGGCGATTTCGATGCGCGCGTCGACGTCGTCGGCGACGACGAACTGGCGAATGTCGCACAGAGCTTCAACCGCATGGCCGAGCGTCTTCAGCACGCACGGCAGACAGCACGCGACGCCGAACATCGCTTCCGGGACCTGGTCGAGGGCCTGAGCACCGTCGTCTGGGAGGGTGATGCGACTACGTTCCGCTGCACCTACGTGAGTCCGCAGGCGGAGCAGATGCTCGGCTATCGTGTGAGCGAGTGGACCACGGGCGACATCTGGCGCACGCTCATCCATCCGGACGACTACGGCTGGGTGACGTCGGCATGTGCAACGAACACAGCGGCAGGGCGGGACCATGTACTGGAGTATCGCGCGGTCCGCAACGATGGCGAGGTCGTGTGGTTGCGTGACTTCGTGCGAGTGCTCATGGATTCCATGGGGCGGCCGCAGCGGCTGCGCGGAGTGTTGACCGATGTGACTGCGATCCGCGCTGCAGGTGACGCGCTCCGCGCCAGTGAGCAACGCTACCACTCACTGTTCGACCAGGTTCCAGTCGGTCTCTATCGCACTACTCCCGACGGGCGCATGATCGATGCGAACCCGGTGCTCGTGGACCTCCTCGGCTATCCAACGCGGGAGGCGCTGCTCAGAACCAATGCCGCGGACGCCTATCTGAACGCGGGGGACCGTCGCCTCTGGCAGGAGATGCTCGACAGCGCCGATGACGCAGTCGAGGTGGATCGCAGGCACCGTCGCATGGACGGCAGCCTGATCTGGCTGCGCGACACGGCCAGGGCTGTGCGCGACGAGACGGGGGCGGTCGAGTACTACGAAGGGACGCTGCAGGACATCAGTGCCCACATCACCGCCGAGGAAGCCGTGCGCCGCAGTGAGGCGCGTTTCCGCTCACTGATCGAGAATGCAAGCGACGGCGTGCTCATTCTCTCAGCCGAGGGTCTGGTCACGTATCAGAGCCCGGCCGTCGAGCGGATCCTCGGCTACGCGCCTGAATCCATGATAGGCACATCTCCGTTCCACCTGGTGCATCCTGACGATCTGGCGAATGTACGCGAGTCGTTCGGGGACGTGATGACGCCCGGCGGCCATGGCAAGTCGGTCGAGTTCCGGTGCCGCCACGCGAACGGATCGTATCGCATGCTGCACGTGCTAGGTTCCAATCTGCTCGATGACCCCGCAGTCGGCGGCATTGTCGTGAACATGATCGATTCCACCGTGCATCGCAGTCTCGAGGAACAGCTGCACCACTCGCAGCGGCTGGAAGCCGTCGGCCGCCTGGCGGGCGGCATCGCTCACGATTTCAACAACCTTCTCACCGCGATCCGCGGTTATACGGACCTGCTGGGCGACCGGCTCACAGATGACACGCGTGCCCATGCTGATGTGCTCGAGATCCGGCGCGCGGTCGAGCGTGCCGCGCGGCTGACGCGGCAGCTGCTCGCATTCAGCCGCAGGCAGGTCGTCCGGCCGGCCGCGACTGAACTCGGCAGCGTGATACGGGAGTTGCAACAGATGCTGCGGCGCCTGATACCCGAGGAGATCCCGCTGAGTACGGAGATCGCGGACGATGCATGGGTGTTCGCCGATCCCGGCCAGATCGAGCAGGTGGTGGTGAATCTCGTCGTCAACGCACGTGACGCCGCTCCGCGCACGGGCATCACCATTGTTGTGGACCTCGTCGATATCCCGGACGATGACCCCGACGCCACGGGCGTGGCCCCCGGCCCGAACGTCCGGCTGACCATTGCGGATGACGGCACAGGCATCGATCCGGAGATCCTGCCGCACATCTTCGAGCCGTTCTTCACCACGAAGGACATGGGACAGGGAACCGGCCTGGGCCTGGCCACCGTATACGGCATCGTTCAGGACGCAGGGGGGCAGATTGTCGTGGCCAGCAGTCCGGAGGCCGGCACCACGATGCGCGTGTATCTGCCCCGAATCGAGCGCCCGGTCCAGAAACCTGCACGGGTGCAGCCGCGGACATTGGAATCGCCACAGGGCACGGAACTGGTCCTGCTCGTGGAAGACGAGCCGGCCGTCCGCGCACTGGCGGAGCGAGTGCTCATGCGCCAGGGATACCATGTACTGTCCGCAGGCAACGGCGTGGAGGCCATCGAGCTGGTGCGCAGCACGCACGGTCCGATCGACCTGCTCGTCACGGACGTCGTTATGCCGGAGATGGGTGGTGTCGAACTCGCGAAGCAGCTCCTGGAGATGCGACCGGATCTGCGCGTTCTCTTCATTTCCGGATACGCCGCGGATGCGGTACCGACAACCGACGGTTCGGGCCGCCAGCTTTACTTCCTCGAGAAGCCGTTCTCGCCGGCGCGTTTTGCCGAGTACGTGCGACACGTGCTCGACGCCGATCAGGTCTCCGTCTACGGTTAGTGGACTGTATCCACCAGACTGATACGGGGGCTCTTCCGCCAGCGTCGATCCGCCCGTTTCGCGGCGGACGCTACGGGTTGCCGCTGAACCGCCAGCCGGGCTCGTGATCGCGTGCGGGCGCCACACCGAGCAGTCGCGCGCGCACCATCTCCACGGGCATGCTGCCACCCTGCAGGATCGCGTCATGATAATCGCGTGCAGTCATTTGTCCGCTGTCGACCAGTTCGCGTTGCAGCGCGCGGAACTGGAGCGCGCCGAGCATGTACGCCGCCTGGTAGAGCGGGGGGTATGAGCCGTTGAGCGAGCGACGCACTTCAGCGGTAGCGTTCGCGCGCTCATGGCCGACGCGGTCCACGAGGAAGTCGATGGCCTCATCGCCCGTCATCGTACCGAGGTGCACATTCAGGGAGAAGATGATGCGCGCGGCGCGGTGCATCCTCCAGAAGAGCATGCCGATGCGGTCCTCCGGTGACTGCGGGAAGCCCTCGTCCCACAGCACCATCTCCCAGTACACGGCGTTGCCCTCGCTCCAGAACGGTGTCGAGAAAGCGCGTCGGTGCGGATTGTAGCGCGATGTCATGTACCCCTGGAGGTGATGTCCCGGAATCAGCTCGTGATGAACCACCGCACGCGAGAAGTGCACGTTGTTGCCGCGCATCGCCATCAGCTTGTCCTCGTGCGTCATGCCATCCGTCGGGAACGCCACCTGGATGACCTCACCGCCCAGATAGAACGGCGCCACCTGCTGCTGTTCGGGTGACAGCATCTCCATCCGCCACACCTCCTTCGCCAGCGGCGGCACGGTCACGAGGTCACGCGTCTCGAGGAACTCGATCGCCTCCAGCGCCAGAGTGCGTGTCAGTTCGGTCTGTCGGCCCGGCTCAACGTACCGCGTCTTCACATCCTCCAGCGCGGCCTTCCAGTCATCGCCGTATCCCATGTCGCGCGCAGCGCGTTTCATCTCCTCCTCGCACCAGGCGAACTCGCGCTCTGCGATCGCCACGAGCTCGGCTGGCGTGTATGGAATCATTTCGTGCGCGAGATCCGCGGTGAGGGCATCGGCACCGATCGGGTCGCCGAGGATCGGCTCATCCTCTCCCTCGCGAATGCCGACCACCCGCTCGCGCAATGACCTGGCATACACCTCGAGTGCGTCGTTCGCGCGTGCATACGGTTCTGCCGCCCACCACGTGAAGAGCGGGTCGTACCCCGAGTAGAAGCGGTACCAGCGCTGCAAAGTCTGCCGCAGGTTATTTACCGTGGCGGCGGTGCGCAGCGCGATGATCGGCGTTGTGCGCAGCGGGTCCGCCGTGCGTCCGGTTTGCGCGGACGCCCGCCGGCCGACCGGCGCGGGCCGCGCTCCGTTGTCAGCCCTCGCGTCGTTCGATCCGCCTGTTCCGTTGCGCACTCCGGCCTCCACCGCGCCGCGCGTCTCGTCGACCGCCGTTGCGAGCAGAGCGAGTGCATGCGCTGCGGCGGGTGGATCGATGGTGTGCAGATCGCGGCGCTGCTCCTGGAGGCGAACGATATCGGCCAGGAACGGCAGCAGCGGCGCCATCTCCGCGGCCATGCGCTCCTCGCGATCGAGCAGCGAAAGCTGATAGGCCAGCTCCGAGCGCAGCAGCACGTAGTCGATGCGTGACTCGACGCCCCATGAGTCGAACGGCAGGCTTGCCAGGCGCTCCAGCCAGTCGAGGTAGAACGTCCGGAGCCGGTCCCGGCGGGCGGCGGAATACGGCGCGTCGTGGCGGCGCAGCAGAGCGGCGCGGTCGATACCGAATCGGGCAACGGCGTCATGCAGCTGGCTGGTCGTTGCGCCCGTGAGCGCTGCGGCCGGGGGTACGGCCTCCGCCTCGCGAATCGGTGCATTCTGCGCGAGCGCGACGCCCGGAAGCGCCAGTGCACAGAGCGTTGCGGCCATCGCCAGCGGGCGTGCGTTCGACTGCATCATGAGAGGTGTCCGGGCTGGATGGTATCGACTCCACAGTTGGCGGTGTACCAGTGATGCGGTAAAGTAGGGTGCCGGCCGGAGCATCGCCATCATCGCGCTGCCCGCAGCCGTTGGGGGTACTGGAGCCATGCACAGATCCATAGAGTCAATGCTCAGCGAGGCAGCCGAATCCGGGCTCTCGCTGCCGGAAGTGGTGCTGAAGCTCGAAGTCGAGGAAACGGGCGTCGCCGCCGAGGCGGTCCGTGCGCGGGTGCGCCGCACGCTGCGCGTGATGCGGGAGGCGATCGAGGAGGGTTTGCGCGGCGAGGTTCACTCGCCGAGCGGATTGACGGGAGGGCGTGCGAAGCGGCTCTTCGACAACGGTCCGCGCCTGCTCGGTCCGCGCGTCACAGCCACGCTCGCGCGGGCGATCGGCACGCTGGAGGTCAACGCAGCGATGGGACTGATCGTCGCAGCGCCGACCGCCGGAGCCGCGGGCGTGCTACCCGCGATCCTCATGAGCGTGGGCGAATTTCTCGAGCTCGACGAGGAGAAGCTCGTCGATGCGATGCTGGTCGCGGGCGGCGTCGGCGGGGTCGTGGCGCACCGCGCGTCACTGTCGGGCGCCGAGGGCGGCTGCCAGGCGG
>JAGTUV010000041.1 GCA_018224305.1 Gemmatimonadota bacterium | reverse complement strand
CTGGACGCGCGGTGACGAGATGCTGCTCGTGCATGATCGATACGATGTGTGGAGACTGGCTCCGGACGGATCGGGCGGGCGCCCACTGACAGGTGGCCGGGCGGATCGCGTGGTTCATCGCTTCGCAAATGTACAGCCGGATGAGGAGGGCATCGATCTCGCACGCGCTGTCTATCTCTCGCTGTTCGGAGAGCGCACGAAGCAGAGCGGCTGGGCCATGCTCCAGCCGGACGGCACCGTCGATCGTCTGCTGCTCGAGGACGCCCGTCTCGCGCGGCTCACGCGGGCGGACAGCACACCTGTCTTCGCGTTCACCCGCGAGCGCTTCGATGACTCGCCCGACTGGTTCGTTGGCGGTGCGGTGTTGCGCGACGCGCGTCAGGTCACTGCACTGAATCCCTTCCAGGGAGACTATGCGTGGGGCCGTGCCGAGCTCGTCGACTTCACGAGCACGGCCGGCATGGAGTTGCAGGGAGTGCTGCTGTATCCAGCCGGATATGACCCGGCGCAGCGGTACCCGATGATCGTCTACACGTACGAACGTCTGTCGCAGAACCTGCACAACTACGTGGTGCCATCCGAACGCAGCTACTACAACGTCAATGTGTTCACGGCCAACGGTTACTTCGTGCTGATGCCCGACATCGTGTATCGCGGACGCGACCCCGGTGTCTCTGCGCTGGAGGCCGTGGAGCCGGCGGTGAAATCGATCATCGACCGGGGCCTCATCGATCCTGCCCGCATCGGACTCGTCGGGCACTCCTGGGGCGGATACCAGGCGGCGTACATCCCGACGCGCACCGATATCTTCGCTGCATCCGTCGCGGGCGCGCCAATCACGAACTTCCTGAGCTTTGCAGGTGCAATCCACTGGACACCTGGCATTGCGGAGTTCTCCCACTGGGAGACGGGACAGGCTCGCATGGGCGTGCCGTACTGGGAGGACATGGATGCATACCTGCGCAACTCCCCGGCGCACATGGTGCATGAGCTGAATACGCCGATGCTGATGATGTTCGGCGATGCGGATGGCACCGTGGACTGGCATCAGGGCGTGGAGTTCTACAATTTTGCACGGCGCGCCGGTCGCGAAGACTTCGTGCTGCTGGTGTATCCCGGCGAGGATCATGGCCTGCGGAAGCGCGAGAACCAGATTGACTATCATCGTCGGATCCTGCAATGGTTCGGCTATTGGCTGAAGGGAGAGCCGCCGGCGAGATGGATCATGGAAGGCACGACGTGGCTGGAGCGCAGGGACATACTGGACAGCAGTCGTTGACACCCGAACGGAAGAGGGGTTGAAGATGAAGAGGAAGGCACAGGCAGTCTGGCGGGGCGCCGGCAAGGATGGAACGGGCACGATCACGACAGGCAGCGGCGCGATGAAGGAGCAGCCGTATTCGGCACTGACGCGTTTCGAGGATGAGAGCGGCCGTGCGGGAACGAATCCGGACGAACTGATCGCTGCTGCGCACGCGAGCTGTTTCTCGATGGCGCTCGCGTATCAATTGAGCGGTGCGGGCCATGCGCCTCAGGAGCTGAGCACGGAGGCGGTGCTCGACATGAAGAAGGACGATTCCGGCTGGAGCATCACGGGCAGCCACCTGACGGTAAAGGGAACCGTGCCGGGCATATCGAAGGAGCAGTTTGCCGAGTTCGCCGGAAAGGCGAAGGAGGGCTGCCCCGTGTCGCGCGCGCTTAGTGTGCCGATCACAATGGACGCTCATCTGGATTGAAGCGAACGGATCGCGGCTGTCGTTCAGGAGGCGCGGCGGCGGCCGGTACGGACCGCCACGCCGCGCGGCGGCGCGCTATTCGCAGGGACGGGTTCCTCGAACCCGGATCCACCTTGCCCGGAGCGCTGCCGTGCGTCACCTCATCTGTGTCGTAGTCATGCTGATTCCTGCCGGTTGCAGTGGCGAACCGGGTGCGGGCAATGCAGCCGATGGCCTGGCCGAGGCGCATTCGGACGATGTGCGCGCGCAGGTCGAGCAGTCGCTCGATGCCGCAATCATGCGTATCGCGCAGTTGACGGATTCCATCGACCACATCCTGCAGCCGGTGCCGCTGCTGACACCGGCGCAGGAATCGGCTCTGCGACGCTACGACAACGCTGCGCAGCTCGGCCGTGCGCGTTCGCTCGGGGCGCGACCTGCGAATGATGCGGAACTCGAGGCGTTCCGGGCATCCGGCCGTCTCGTCGAGCTGGAGGATAGCACAGAGCTCTGGGCCGTGCGCGAACTGGACCACTCGGCGCCGTTCGTGACACCCGACATGCATGCGCTTCTGACGCGAATCGCGGAGCGATTCCAGGGCCGTCTTGCCGGTATGGGATTGCCGCGCTACCGCGTAGAGGTGACGTCGGTACTGCGCACGGCCGCTTCCCAGACGGACCTGCGCCGCACTAATCCGAACGCCGCCTCGGGGATCAGCACGCACGAATTCGGTACTACCCTCGACATCGCGTACAGCAGCTTCGCAGCGCCGCACGATCCCGACCCGGACATGGATGACATCGCCGCGGACTGGCTCCGACCGCGGATCGAGTGGTTCGCGAGCGCGAGCCTCGAAGCTGCGGCCGCGCGCAAGTCGCGTGAGTTGCAGGCGATCCTGGGTGCTGTCCTTTTGGAATTGCAGCAGGCCGGCGATGTGATGGTCACGCTCGAGCGCCAGCAACCCGTGTATCACCTCACGGTCGCGAGGCGTCCTGGCAACTGAACGGTGACGCATCACATGTCGATATTCCGGGGAGAGAATTCGTCGGCGTCGAAGGGGTGGGCAGGACCGGGGCGATCGCATCGCGAGTCCTGGCTCGTGCTGGTGTTATCAGTCACGCTGACGTGCATCGCCGCACTCATCGTTTACAACAGTGCACGCGAACGTGATGATGCGAGATTCAGCAACGCGATGCAGTCGACGGATGACAGGATCCTGGGCAGGATCAATGTCTACATCGCTTCACTGCGCGGCGGAGTGGCGCTGTTCGCCGCGTCGCAGGACGTTACTCAGCGCGAGTTCCGTCAATACGTTGAACGGTTGGACATCCACACCAGCTTCCCCGGCATTCAGGGGATGGGCTACACCGAGCGGATCGCACGCGGTCTGCCCGGCGAACCTGACGAACGCCATGCGATCCGGTACCTGGAGCCTCAGGACCTGCGCAACCAGGCGGCGATAGGCTTCGACATGTATGCCGAAGCAGCGCGACGGATGGCCATGCGGGCCGCACGGGATCACGGAGGGCCGGCGATGTCGGGCCGTGTCCGGCTGGTGCAGGAGATCTATGGCGAGCCGCAGCCGGGCTTCCTCCTTTATGTCCCCGTGTACGACGGCGGGCGAATACCGCCCACCGGCGGAGAGCGGCGTGAGGAGTTGCTGGGATACGTCTTCGCTGCGTTCCGTGCGCAGGACCTGTTCGAGGGCATTTTCGGGTCCGAGCAGTTCCCGCGCGTCAGCTTCGCTGTCTACGATGGCGATTCGATCAGTGACGACGCCCTGTTGCACCGTTCCGCGCGAGCGGAGGACCACACTCCTGCGCACACGGGCGTGTCCGTTCTGACAATAGCCGGTCGCACGTGGATCGTCGTGTACGAATCGCAGCCGATGTTCGAGCGCGGTTCCGGCCGCTCGTGGGTGCCGGTGGGACTGGCGTTCGGCCTGCTGTTCAGCGGTTGGCTGTTCTGGCTTTCACGGCGCCTGTCCCGCGAGCGACAGGTTGCCGAGGAGGCGAGCCAGGCCAAGAGTGCCTTTCTCGCGAACATGAGTCACGAGTTGAGGACACCGCTCAATGCGATCGGCGGCTACGTCGATCTGATGCAGCTCGGAATCCCCGACCCCGTATCGTCCGCGCAGCGGGACTACCTTGCACGGATCCAGCACGCTCAGACGCACCTGCTGACGCTGATCAACGATGTGCTGAACTTTGCGAAGCTCGAAGCAGGCTGCGTGAAGTTCCGTATCAATCCCGCGAACGTGTCCAGGGCCGTAGCCGACGCAGTGGCCATGCTGACGCCGGCCGCTGAAGTGG
This sequence comes from Gemmatimonadota bacterium, assembly GCA_018224305.1. Classification (GTDB taxonomy): domain Bacteria; phylum Gemmatimonadota; class Gemmatimonadetes; order Longimicrobiales; family RSA9; genus SH-MAG3. The sequence goes on along the minus strand of JAGTUV010000041.1, from coordinate 8,354 downwards.
CGGGTGTGCGGATGGCATCATCCGGAGGGCCAGACGTGTGGGTTACGGGCGACGATGAGAAAATACGTCAGATACTGCTCAACCTGCTATCGAACGCAATCAAGTTCACCCAGGAAGGCGGTCGTGTCGACATTGGGTGGGGCGTCACTGCGAGTAATGTGAACATCCACATTCGCGACACCGGTATCGGCATTGACCCGAGGGACCACGAACGGGTCTTCGACGCGTTCGTGCAGGCGGATTCCGACCTGACGCGGGAACGGCAGGGTACTGGCCTGGGCCTGTCGATCTCGCGAGAGCTGGCGCACGGGATGGATGGAGAGATTGCGGTCAGCAGCAGTCGTGGAGCCGGCAGCACGTTCACGCTGACACTGCCCATGGCGCATGCTGTCGACACCATCGTCGGCACCGGTCAGGGCCCCGCGACGCGCTAGCGTCGAAGCCGGATCACCGCGCGGGCCAGTTCGGCGGGGGCGAACGGCTTGGCGAGGAATGCGTGGCGCGGGGCCGCGTCACGGAGCCGCAGCGTTTCCGCGGTGAAGCCTGAAATGTACAGCACAGGGAGATTCACACCGTCGTCTGCCAGTGCATCTACGAGTTCGGGACCCTTCAACTGCGGCATGTTCACGTCCGTAACGACGAAATCGATGACATGACCGTATGTGCGGTGCAGCTCCAGAGCCTGCATGCCGTCAACAGCGGCCATGACGCGATAGCCGTAACGCTGGAGAGTTGCCACGAGCAGCGCACGGACGCTCGGATCATCCTCTGCCACGAGCACGGTGCCGCTGCCGTGCAGGTTCGCGGATGTCTGTGCGCTCGTCTCCCCTGAAGCCGGCACCGTGACATCAAAGCCCGGGAACAGGAGCCGGAATCGGGCGCCTGCGTCCGGGCTAGTTTCCACGGTCACGGCGCCGCCGACCCGTCGCATGATGCTGTAGACCGTGCTGAGGCCAAGTCCAGTTCCCGCATCCGGATCCCGCGTAGTGAAGAACGGTTCGAAAGCACGCGCCGCGATCTCGCTGTTCATGCCCACTCCGGTGTCGGCGACAGTAAGCTTCACGTAGCGACCTCCGGCGAGCCCTGCACAGTCGCCCTCATTCACATCCACGTTCTCCGTGCGGAACGTCAGTGTGCCTCCCGCGGGCATGGCGTCGCGCGCGTTGACTGCGAGGTTGACGAGGATCTGCTCAATGGCGGCCGGATCACAGCGGACGGCGAGCAGTGCAGGCTCGAGTTCGTGCGAGAGTGTGATTTCGCCGCCGATCAGACGGGCGAGCATGGGCTGGACCTCGAGGAGACTGCTGTTGAGATCCAGGGGCTGCAGGTCGCGGGAACTGCCGCGCCCGAACGCGAGCAGCTGGCGTGTCAGCGTCGCCGCACGATGTGCGGATTCGCGGATGAACTCCGCGTGATCTCGCTCCATGGTGCCGTCGTCGAGGCATGCCGTGAGCATCTCGGCGTGGCCGGCGATGACGGTGAGCACATTGTTGAAGTCGTGTGCGATCCCGCTGGCGAGGCGGCCGAGCGCCTCCATCTTCTGGGACTGCATCAGGTGCTGCTCGAAGGCGTGTCGCTCCGTTATGTCGCGCGTCACTGCCACGATTCGCCACGGCGCGCCGGTCGACTGGTCCATCGCGACGCGCGCCGTCGTCTCGCACCAGATCACGGAGCCGTCGAACCGCCGGATGCGGTAGACGGCGGGAGTGCGGCCTTCGCGGCGGGCGATGGCCGCGTGTGCCTCACGCAATTTCGCGACATCGGACTCGACCACCAGGTCGTAAACCGAGCGACCGATCAGCTCGCGGGGATCACAGCCGATCAGTTTGGCCGCCGATGGTGATGCGTAGAGGAACACGCCCGTCTGGTCGTGCAGCGAGATGAGGTCCTGCACATTGTCGGCAAAGAGACGGTAGCGGTCCTCCATCTCGCGCAGCGCAGCGAGAGCGGCCGCATAGCCGTGTTCGCCGTCTCCTGTACTCACGGCGAAAAGGGAAGCTGGATCCGTCGGTCGGGGCGGCGTTGCCAATGAATGTCCTATATTCGAGTGGCGCTCCCGAACACTACACGATTTCGGTCGGCCTAACAATCGCAGCCGCTGCGAAGGCGCGTAACAGGAACATAGAGCGCTGTTGCCGCCGCTGCACGCGGCCGAACCAGCGACGTCTATCGATCGGCAGTGATCCGAAGCCTGGTCGTGTAGATCCTGTCGTCCAAAGGGCTTTGGTCGTCGTCAGCGGCGTTCGCCTCCATATGGAACAGAACGTCACCCGAGTCCGGGGCCGTCCAGACCAGGTGCCAGCCGTGCCCAGCGGACGCGGAACCCATTTTTCAAAAAGACCCCTGGGGCTATCTGGGCGCCCCGAACAGCCGCGCGAGAATATGTCCGACCGCCTGATGAAATGCCAGACGTGCTGCGGCCTGGCAGGCGCCAACCGCCATTGGGCGCAGGGCAGGATAATGCTTGACAGGGCCGTTTTGAAAAATGGGTTCCGCGTCCGCTTTGGCAGTCAGATCACATGGCGCTGGCACGATCGGCCGCGGACGGGCAGATTGAGCGTCCATGCGGGGCCAGGTCGGACCGGCTCCCGGCCGGCTCGCCGGCGTGGAGGCCGATTGGAGATCGAATAATCGCGATGTCGCTACTGACGCTCCTTTTGTTCATAGCTGGTGTTGTTCTACTGATTTCGGGCGCGGAGCTGCTGGTACGCGGCGCGTCGCGTCTCGCTGTCGCCGTTGGCATCACCCCGCTCGTCGTCGGGCTGACGGTCGTGGCGTTCGGCACGGGATCGCCCGAACTGGCGGTCGGGGTGCAGGCGAGCATCGCCGGCAAGGCTGATATCACGGTGGGCAATATCGTGGACAGCAACATCTTCAATATTCTGTTCATCCTCGGGATCTCGGCCATCGTCGCACCGCTCATCGTCTCACAGCAGCTCGTCCGGCTCGACGTCCCGATCATGATCGTGGTCTCACTCGCGATGCTGCTGATGGCGATGGACGGCGTCATTGCACGCAGCGAGGGCTTCATCCTCCTGGCCGCGAGCGTCGCCTATACCTGGCTGCTCATCCGCATCAGCAGACGCGAGACCGCGAAGATCCACGCGGAATACGAGCAGGCATACGGACACCCGGAAGAGAGCGACGCCGGACGCTGGTACCTGCACGTGCTGCTGATCGTAGCCGGGTTCGGTCTCCTGGTCATAGGATCAGAATGGCTGGTCGATGGCGCCGTCACCATCGCGAGCTCTCTGGGCGTCAGCGAACTCGTCATCAGTCTGACGATCATTGCGGCCGGCACATCGCTGCCCGAGGTGGCCACGTCCATCATTGCGGGCCTGCGCGGTGAGCGCGACATCGCCGTCGGCAACGTCGTGGGGAGCAACCTGTTCAACATCCTCGTCGTCGTCGGCGCGGCCGCGCTCGTATCGAGGAACGGCCTGCTGGTTGCGGCCCCAGCGGTCCACTTCGACATTCCGGTGATGGTGGCGGCGGCGGTGCTGTGCCTGCCCATTTTCTTCTTGAACTACCGGATCGGCCGATGGGAAGGTGCGCTGTTCCTGAGCTACTACATCTTCTATACGATGTACCTGGTGCTCGCGACATCGCAGCACGACGTCCTGCCTGCGTACAGCATTGTCATGATGTACCTCGTCATTCCCCTGACATTCGCCACCGTCGGATTCGCCCTGCTTCGCGAATTCTTTCGGCTGCGCCGCACCCGCGCGACGCGGGGCGCCTGACGCCAGCAGTGCGCATCACACACATCGCGGCTCCCATCGTCACCGCCGCATGACCGCCCTGCTCTTTGTCGCGGGGCTCGTCATTCTCGTCGCCGGGGGCGAACTGCTCGTGCGCGGCGCCGGCCGCCTGGCTGCCGCGACCGGCATCTCACCGCTCGTGGTCGGTCTCACCGTCGTTGCGTTCGGCACCAGCGCTCCGGAGCTGGCGGTCAGTGTGCAGGCCAGCCTGGCCGGCGAGGTCGACATTGCGGTCGGCAATGTAGTAGGCAGCAACATCTTCAACGTCCTGCTCATCCTCGGGCTGTCTGCCGCGGTCGTGCCGCTGGTCGTCTCGCCACAGCTGGTGCGGCTGGACATCCCCATCATGATCGCGATCTCCGCGCTGCTGCTCCTGTTTGCGCAGGATGGCATGCTCAGCCGTGTTGAGTGCACCCTGTTCGCCGGGGGATTGGCGCTGTACATCATCCTGCAGATCGTGCTGAGCCGGCGGTCTTCACCGACACCCGTAGAAGAGGTCATCGAAACCGGCAAACCGGCGATGAACGTGCTGCTCATCGTGGTCGGACTCGGCCTCCTCGTGCTCGGCTCCCGCTGGCTGGTGCAGGCATCGGTTCAGATCGCGGAGTCCATCGGCGCCACTCCACTCGTGATCGGCCTCACGATCGTCGCGGCCGGCACATCGATGCCCGAGCTGGCCACGTCCGTCATCGCCGGCATCCGCGGACAGCGCGACATCGCCGTCGGCAACATCATCGGCAGCAACATCTTCAATATCCTGGCGGTACTGGGGATTTCCGGCGTGATCTCGCCGGCGGGCATTCCTGTGTCCAACGCCGCGACCACGATGGACATTCCGGTGATGGTCGCCGTCGCCGTCCTGTGCCTGCCGATCGTCAGCAACTACGCGATCAGCCGCTCCGAGGGCATCCTGTTCCTTTCCTACTACGTTCTATACACGGGATATCTGATCCTCGACGCTGCCGACCACGAGGGCCTGGCCGAGTATCGCACCGTGGTGCTGACGACCGTTCTGCCCATCACCCTGATCACCGTCCTCGTGTTCAGCTACCGCGGCTGGAGGAACGGCAGGCAGCAGCGCGAGTAAGGTACTTCTGCCGCGGCCGGAGGATGCGCAGGCAGCAGCGCGAGTCCGTTCTACCGCGGCTGGAGTACGTGCAGGCAGCAGCGCGAGCAATGGCTCCTTCTTCCGCCGCCCGCCCGGTCGTGGACCTGCCGGTGCGCGGTTTGCACCAATGACGGCGCCGGCGCCCGCTGCGGCGCCCGACATTCTGACCGACCCTGGCCGGTTCCGCTGCGGCGACCGGTACTTTGACCGTTTCGGAGGCTGAGACGATGAGTTCACTCATACCGCGCCGATGCACCGGGCCCGCGCTCCTCGCCGTGATCACGGCCGTCGTGACAGCCTGCAGCGGGGCGGAGGAGGCGGATCGTATCGAGATGACGGGCGAGGAGGCGGCAGCAGTCACGACGGCGTTCGAGGTGACTGAGCATCCTGCGGACTCGATCGCGTTCGCGGAGACCATCGCCTGGGCCCGCGCGAACCAGATCGATACGCTGCCGATGGGGGAGGCCGTCGCGGCGCTCGGTCGCACCTACGTCGGCACGCCCTACACACCTCAGACTCTGGAGCTGGAAGGCGATGAGCGGCTGATCGTCAATCTGCGCGAGCTCGACTGCGTCACGTTCATCGAGAACATGCTGGCGATCGCCCGGATCATGAAGGCCGGCACTCCCGACTACGAAAGCTTCAAGCGTGAGCTGGTGCGCATCCGCTACCGCGATGGTGTGCTGTCCGGCTACGCGAGCCGCCTGCACTATTTCAGCGAGTGGATCGCAGACAACGATGCGAAGGGCATCGTCGACGATGTCACGCTCGCGATTGGCGGCGTGCCGGACACCGGGCCGATCAATTTCATGACGCGCCACGTCGATGCGTACCGGCAGCTCGCGGATCCCGGCGTCGTCGAGGAGATCCGCAGCATCGAAACCGCCCTCACCGGGCGCGAGCGTCATTACATTCCACAGGACGGCATCGACGCCATCGCGCAGAACATCCGCAACGGGGACATCATCGCGGCCACCAGCACACTCGATGGCCTCGACATCGCTCACACCGGATTCGCCCTCTGGGTCGATGGCCGCCTGCACCTCATGCACGCGCCGCTCGTCGGCAGTGTCGTGGAGATCAGCGAAGCGCCGCTCGCCGACCGGCTCAAGCGTATCACCGCCCAGGACGGCATCATGGTGGCGCGGCCGCTCTGATGTGAACGTCGTCAGGGGGCGGTCGCATTCAGTCTTTCCGATCCAGGCTGGCTGTGCGCCGGCACAGCGGGCAGAGCACCCATACGCGACGTCGCACGTACGAGACTTCCGGACTGCGCTCCACGGGCTGCGCGCTCAGTTCGACAGCGCAGCCCGGACAGAGCAGCGGTGCGCCGTCACGAAGCGCCGCCTCCAGTGCCAGACGTTCGGACGCAGTGTAGGCCCCGCTCACGACACCTCGTCACCGGCTTCGTCCGACTCGGCCGTGGCGTCGGCTGGACCGGGCGGGCCGATTGCCCCGGATTGGTCGTCCGCCTCGGCGGCGCGGAGAGCACGTGCCTCCAGAACGGCCGCGCGACGGCGCCACAACCGGATCGAGTAGTGCGCATCTTCGAGGCGGGCCAGCTGGGTGATTCCGCGCGCGACCTGGGCCGCTTCAGCCCACCACTGCTGCGCGATCGCCAGCTTGTACGCGGCGCGATACAATGTGAAGGCGCCCAGTATCTGTGACCGCTTCGCGGCGGCTTCGGCCGCGGTCGTGGCCGCGTCGAGAAGCTCCCGGTCCGGCTCCTCACCACATAATCCTGCGAGCCGCTCCAGCCCTCGGCGCTCCCAGTCGTGCTGGGGGAGGAGCGCGAGGTGCTCGAGTGCCACGCGGCGTTCAGTCCGCAGACTCGAGCCGGCGAGCGTACCGGATACACTGAGGATCAGCAGCCGGGCGACGGTATATCGCGCGAGGACACGGATAGTGACGAGGTCGTCTTCGACAGCATCGAGGTCATCCATGACCAGAGCGCCCGGGTAGATTTCGGGCAGAGCGAGGTCCTCGAATGGTTCGCGCTCGCGCTCCCAGGGGCGGCGTCCGGGACCGTCGCGATGGTTGCGCCGGGGCCACGGGGGAGGCCGCTCGCGCAGCCGGCCGGGACTCGTGTGTCTGTGCATATCCATGTCGATCCTCGTGTCCGCAGGTGAACCAAGATGAGGAAGCGGCGGTCGGAGAGCCATGGCTGGACGGGACTTCTTCGGTCCGCTCGATGGCGCGCAGGTCGAGCATACCGGGTGCTGCCGGGGCGTCGGCGCTGTCGCGATGCCGGGAGTAGTCGCTCGTTGTGATCGCGGTATGGCTGACAGTAGGTTGACGGAGATTCGAACCGAAGTGGAGGCGCGTTGACGCGAGGGACAGGGGGTCGCGGATCGCCCGGCGATGCGCGGGTGCGTGCCGGCGAGGTTGGGCGGCGGCTGAAAGGGTCGCCGATCGCGATCCTGTTCATGGCCGTGCTCGTGGACATGCTGGGCTTCGGCATCGTGATCCCGGTACTGCCGTTCTACGCGCTGGAGATGGACGCGACGGCGCTGGAGGTCACGCTGCTGATTGCGTCGTTTTCCGCGATGCAGATGGCGGCTACACCGATCTGGGGCCGGGTGTCGGACACGCACGGGCGGCGCCCGCTGATCATTGCGGGCCTGTTTGCGTCGGCGGTGTCGTACCTGATTTTCGGCCTGGCGAACTCGCTGGCGCTGCTGCTGCTCTCGCGGGTGGCGGCCGGGGCGGCGGGCGGCACGATCTCGGTCGCGCATGCGTACGTGGCGGACACGACGAAGGCGGAGGAACGCGCGCACGGTATGGGCCTCATCGGTGCGGCTGCGGGCCTCGGCGTGATGCTGGGCCCGGCGATCGGCGGATTCTTCAGCGAGATCAGCCTTTCGGCGCCCGGCTACGTCGCCGCAGTGCTGTGCGCGCTGAACGGTATCGCCGCCATCTTCTTCCTGCCTGAATCGCGGCCGAAGGAGCAGCGCGGTGCAAAGCGCCGTGGTCAGACGGCGACGCTCCGCGGATGGGCGCGGACGATGGTGAGTCCGCCGCTGTCGCTCGTGCTCGGCGTGTACTTCCTTGGAATCACATCGTTCACGGCGATGACCGCGCTGCTCGCGTTGTATTTCGAGGCGGAATTTGCGATCAGCGCGCGCGAGATGGGCTTCATGTTCGCGATCGCGGGCGGCGTCACCGTAGTCGTGCGCGGCGTCGTCCTGGGCCGGCTTGTGAAGCGTTTCGGCGAGATTGCGACGGTCCGTACGGGCGCCATCGCGCTCGGGCTCAGTTTCGTACTGCTCCCGCTCGTGCCCAGCTTTGCCTGGGCGATGGCGGTGGTGCCGTTCTATGCGTTCGGTGCGGGCACGATGTTCCCCGCGCTGGCGACCCTGACGTCGTTTGCGAGCGATGCCGACTCGCAGGGCTCGGTGCTGGGCGGCAGCCAGCTGATCGGCGGGCTCGGCCGTGTCGCCGGCCCGCTCTGGGCTGGGCTGCTGTTCCAGGAAGTCGCGTTCGAG
>JAGTUV010000040.1 GCA_018224305.1 Gemmatimonadota bacterium | reverse complement strand
GTCTACCCACCCCGGCCGATCCCCTCAGCGCCGGCGCGGCCACGTGGACGGTTGACTGTCTACCCACCGCGGCCGACCACCTCAGCGCCGGCGCGGCCACGTGGACGGTTGACTGTCTACCCACCGCGGCCTGGCGACAACGATCTGACGTCGACGAGGTCCTCGAAAGGCTCACGATCCACCACCCGTTCACATCGACCGCATGACGTTCTCAACATTCAGGCGTCGGTCGCAGGACGTCCAAATGGACCCGACCTGCCATGGCGATGCCCCGCCGCATCCGGAATCCTGGTGCAGAAGAAAGCAACTTCGTCTCGTGACGACCCCGGGACCGCGTGACCGGGCGATGCGTGACGGCTTTGGACAGTGAGGGACCACATGGCCAGCCAATTGAAACCGACGGTGCGTACCCGCCCGTGTGCCGGACCCCCGAGCAAACGCATTGCGGGCGACAGGCGTGATGCGGAAGGGTCGATCACGGCCCTGGCGCGCAGTCAGCATGGCGTCGTTACGCGGGCGCAATTGCTCGCCGCTGGCGTTTCGGCGGACGAGGTCGACAGGCGCGTTGCCGCCCACCGTCTCCGGCCGCTCCAGCGAGGCGTCTACCTGGTCGGCCCGCTGATGGTGCCGTTGGCAGAACCAATGAGCGCGGTACTTTCCTGTGGCGAGGCGGCGGTGGTGAGTCATGCGAGCGCCGCCATGCTCTGGGAGCTTTCCGAACGCCCCATCCCTCAAGCCAGAGACGCGAGACTCAACAACGCGGAGGTGAGGAATTCGACGGTCCGAGTCCGTGTCGCCATCCACCCGGCGAAGAGGTCGGGCGTAGCGCGTGCAGTTGACGTGACCATCCCCCCGAGTAAGCGGCGCCAGCGGCCCGGAGTACGCGTGCACCGCACCGTGTTGCGACCGGATGAGATGACGCGACTGGATGGCATTCCGGTGACCACTGCAACGCGTACACTGTACGATCTTGCGGGTCATGTGGTGGAGAGGGATCTGGAGCGCGTGGTGGCGGAGGCGCTGTCGCGTCAACTGACGTGCAAGGACCGGCTCGATACGATCGTGGAACGCTATGCGCGCCGGACGGGCGCGATCAGACTGCGGTCTCTGCTGGGGTCCGGGCAGCCACCCGCGCTGACCCGCTCGGCAGCGGAAGAGTCCCTGTTGGCATTGATCCGGAAGGCACAGCTGCCCCGACCTGAAGTCAACGTCCGCATTCATGGCTATGAGGTCGACTTCTACTGGCGCGCAGCGAGTCTCGTGACGGAGGTGGATGGATTTGCGTTCCATGCTTCGCGCCGCAGTTTCGAGAGCGACCGGCGTCGCGACGCGGTCCTTGCAGCGGCGGGCCTGCGCGTGATGCGTGTGACCTGGCGACAGCTGGAACGGGAGCCCGAGGCGCTGGCGGCCCGGCTGGGTCAGGCACTCGCACGGTCCATGTGAATTACGCATGTGTGGGCGGGTCGGCGGTGTGCCTGACCTGTGCGCATCCCGATCGCCCGTAGGCGGGCGCGGCAACCTTCCAAACGCGAGCGCTGGCGGGGGCGAGCGGAACGTTCACCGCGTATGCGGCGGTGAACCCTACATTCCCGCGTGCCCGGCCGATGAATTTGAATGTTTGACCGCGCTATGCGCGGTCAATCCTCCATCACCTCACGCCGGCGCGGCCGCATGGACGGTTGACCGTCTGGCCACCCCGGCCGACCACCTCACGCTGGCGCGGCCACATGGACGGATGACCGTCTGGCCACCCCGGCCGATCCCCGCATAGACGTTTGACCGCCCGCGCCGTGCAGCTTGACCGCCTGCGCCGTGCAGCTTGACCACGCACGCCGTGCAGCTTGACCGTCCGCGCCGGGCAAACGCTTCACATGCCGCCCGCCACAGGACATTTCACCGCGCGGGTATCGCGAACGTAAACCGGCTACCTTCGTCCACCACGCTCTCCGCCCAGATACGGCCGCCGTGGGCCTCGACGATTCCGCTCGCGATCGCGAGGCCGAGACCGATGCCGCGCCGGTCGCCACGGCGCGCCTGCCAGCCGCGCGCGAATACGTGAGGCAGCATGTCCGGCGGTATGCCGCAACCGGTGTCCTGCACGCTGAACCTGATCTCGCGGGTCGCACCCACCGAATCGACCGAGGCACTGGCATCATGGGACGCTCCCGCGGTGTCGGCCGGGACATCAGCCTCACCATTCAATGTCGCGCCCACGCCGTCGACCGACGCGCCGGCACCATCATGGACCGAGGCAGTCACGGTGATGGTGCCATGCTTCGGTGTGAACTTCAGTGCGTTGCCGACGAGATTCGAGAGGACCTGGAGCAGTCTGCTGCGGTCGGCGACGATCGTTGGCAGATCCTGATCCGCGATGACGTTGAACTCGATCCTGCCGTGTGCAGCCATGGGTGCCAGCATGTCGCCGGCTTCGCGCAGCAGGTCCGCCGGCTGCAACGCGGAGGTCTCGAGGGCCAGGCTGCCGCCGCTGTCGAGCCGGCCGGCATCCAGCAGATCCTGGATCAGACGATTCATGTGGCCGGCAGTGCGCCGAATGATTTCGAGTTGCCGCGTGCCTGGCGCGCTGGTCGACGTCTGCTCCGCCATCTCGAGCGCGAGTTCGCTGCCCATGATGATCGTATTGAGCGGGTTGCGCAGGTCATGGGCGACCACGGCGAGCATCTCATCGCGTGCACGTGCAGCGAGCTGCACCTGGTGGTAGGAGCGCGCGGACTGGAGCGCGAGTGCAGCGCGGTGCGCGAACTCCTGCGCGAGGGCGAGGTCCTCGGCGTTATAGCGACGGTCCGGTCGCGTGAATGACAGAATCATCGACCCCATGAGCGTGCCGGCGAGGGTGATCGGCACCGCCAGCAGCGAGCGTGCGCCGAGCAGACGCAGATAGCCCAGGTGTTCGGGGCTCACTGCCAATGCGTTGACCGTCTCCTCCGTCACGTCTTCGGCAAGGAAATGCCGGTTGTCGACGAGCGCTGCATAGATCGGATGGCCGGGAGGGAATGATTCCGGCCATGCATTGACTGCATCGTGCAGGATGGACTCGCGGGCGGGATCGGAATGCACAACCGCAACGTTCTTCACGACGCGGTCCTGGATCGTCGAGATGACGCAGTAGTCGGCCAGCGACGGTGTGGCGAGCACGGCGAGCTGCTTCAATGTGGTCGAGGTATCGAGCGACGACGCGAGGATGCGGCTGGCCTCCGCCAGAAACTGTGCGCGCTCACGCGTGCGTTCCGCCAGTTCGCGTGCCGTCTGCTCCTCGCGGAGTCGCGCCTCCGCACTCTGTGCCGCCTTGCGGTCCGTGATATCGCGTACTGCGGCGACACGCAGCCTGCAACCGGCATCGACGTAGTCACTGCCCTTCAGCTCCGCCGGGAAGCGTCTGCCATCACGGTGTACTCCCTCCACTTCGTACGGCTTCTGGTAATTCGATGCGACGTGTCCGCGCACGAGATCATGATACTCCGGGGCTATGAAGATGAAGGGGTCCATGCCGATCAACTCGTCGACCGAGTACCCCATCATTGTCGCGATACTGGGATTGGCGTCGATGACCTTTGAGCCGTCGTGGATTACGATACCCTCGATCGTCGCCGCAACCAGTCGACGATAGCTCAGTTCGGCGCGCGTCCTGGCGCTCTGTGCGTGATGGCGCTCGATGGCCAGCGCAATCTCATCCGTCACCGACTCGAGCGCGTCGATCATCGCGGCTGGCGGAGACGTGCGACCGAGCAGCACCATCACGCCGGTGATGCGACCATTCGTCATCAGGCGGAACCCGGCGCCCGCGCGCAGACCACTGCGCTGGTACACGTCCTCACTGCCCGGCCAGAGTGCGGGCAGCCCATCGCGCCACATCGTGATGCTGTCGCTGGTAGCAATGCGTTGCAGTTCGGCGGACACGAGCGGCACATCCGGCGAGCTCGCCTCCTGAATGGTGAGAGATCCGGCCGCGCGGCAGGCGTGCAGGCACTCCAGGTCCTCGCTCACCATCCAGATGCGCACGAAATCGGGGTACAGCCGATTCACGATGGCGGCAGTGCACCGCTCCAGCATCTGCTGCACCGTGTCACCCGCCCCCGTCACCACCTCGCCGATGTCCGCAGCGAGCAAAGCCTTGATGGTGGCGTCGCGCAGGCTCTCCTCCATGCGACGCCTGCTGATCGCCGCGCCCACGACCACGGCCGCCGTTGCGAGCGTCTCCGTTTCGAAGTCGGTCCACGCCCGCCCGGTCACACAGTCGTCCACACCGATGAATCCCCAGAACTCGCCATCGGCAAAGACGGGCACGGCAGCGATGGAGAGGATCTGGAGCGCCTCGAGCCGTGCGCGTACGACCGGCGCGAGATCGGACACAACCGCGGTGAACGGCGCACCGGCGGAAAAAGACTCGTACCAATGATCGAAAGCCATCGAGTTGAGTCCCACCTGCCGCACTGCCGGCGTGCCCATCTGCGGCTGGATCCCGGGCGCCGTCCACTCCGCGCGCAGCGTGGCC
>JAGTUV010000039.1 GCA_018224305.1 Gemmatimonadota bacterium | reverse complement strand
GCGATGCGCGACGACTGATACGCCGCCGGCCGCGGGGCGCCCTCTCCTGCCCCGCGGCCTCCGCCTCTGCGAAAATCCCCTCCGCATCGTATAATGCAGTCGTCCGGCAGCAATCGGTCCACCCACACACGGCAGCGTTTCGATGAGCGTATCTCCTCCCATCATCTACACCTGGACCGACGAAGCCCCCGCACTCGCGACGCATGCACTCCTCCCGGTGCTGCGTGCGTTCGCCGGCGCGGCCGGCGTACCCGTCGAGACGCGCGACATCTCGCTCGCCGGCCGCGTGATCGCCGCCTTCTCCGACCTCCTGCCACCGGATCACCGGGTCGCCGACGACCTGGCCGAGCTCGGCCGCATCGTCGAGACTCCGGACGCCAACGTCATCAAGCTGCCGAACATCAGTGCCTCCGTTCCCCAGTTGAAGGCCTGCATGGCCGAGCTGCGGGCGAAGGGGTACGCGCTGCCCGCGTTTCCCGACGAGCCGGCCACGGACGCTGAGCGCGACATTCGCGCCCGCTGCGACCGGGTCAAGGGCAGCGCCGTCAATCCGGTGCTCCGCCAGGGCAACTCGGACCGCCGGGCCCCGAAGGCGGTCAAGGAGTTTGCCCGGTCCAATCCGCCCCCGATGATGGCCTGGCCGGAAGACTCGCGTACGCATGTGGCTACGATGGACGCAGGCGACTTCCGCAGCAATGAGGAGTCCGTCACGATTCAGGACGCGACGTCCGTTCGGATTGAACACGTCGCCGCGGACGGTTCGGTGACCGTGCTGAAGGAAGGGCTCGCGCTGCAGGCGGGTGAGGTGTTCGACACCACGGTGATGAGCCGGCGCCGCCTCGTGGAGTTCCTGCGGGAACAGGTGAGCGACGCCAGGAGGCAGGGAGTGCTCTTCTCGCTGCATCTGAAGGCGACGATGATGAAGGTCTCCGACCCCATCATGTTCGGTCACTGCGTGCGCGTGTACTTCGAGGACGTCTTCCGGAAGCACGCCGACCTGTTCGACGAACTCGGTGTGAATGTGAACAATGGGTTCGGAGATGTCGTCGCGAAGATCACACAGCTGCCGGAAGACATGCGTGCGACGGTCGAGGCGGACATACGTGCGGCGCTCGAGAGCGGTCCGGCGCTGGCAATGGTGAACTCCGCGCGCGGCATCACGAACCTGCACGTGCCGAGTGACATCATCATCGACGCATCGATGCCGCCCATGATCCGGGACGGCGGCCGGATGTGGAATGCCGCTGACGAGCTCCAGGACTGCAAGGCCGTCATCCCCGACTCATGCTACGCGGGCATCTACCAGGCCGTGATCGACGACTGCAACGCGAACGGCCGTTTCGAGCCATCGACGATGGGCAGCGTGCCGAACGTCGGGCTGATGGCGCAGAAAGCGGAGGAGTACGGATCGCACGACAAGACGTTCGAGATACCGGTCGATGGCGTCGTGCGCGTGGTCGACGGCGGCGGCGCGACCATCGCCGAGCATGACGTGGAGGAGGGCGACATCTGGCGGGCGTGTCAGACGAAGGACGCTGCAGTGCGCGACTGGGTGAAGCTCGCGGTGAACCGCGCACGCGCGTCAGGCGCCCCGGCTGTCTTCTGGCTCGACCGGAATCGCGCGCATGACGCGGAACTGATCGGGAAGGTCGAACGTTACCTGAAGGACCACGACACCGCAGGTCTGCACATCGAGATCATGGCGCCTGCCGATGCCATGCACTATTCACTCGAGCGCATGCGTCGGGGCGAGGACACCATCTCCGTGACGGGCAATGTGCTGCGCGATTACCTGACGGACCTGTTCCCGATTCTGGAGATCGGCACGAGCGCGCGCATGCTGTCCATCGTACCGCTCCTCAACGGGGGTGGCCTGTTCGAGACCGGGGCTGGCGGATCGGCACCCAAGCATGTGCAGCAGTTCGAGAAGGAGGGGCACCTGCGGTGGGACTCGCTGGGCGAGTACATGGCGCTCGCGGCTTCTCTTCAGCACCTCGGCGACCAGTCGGGCAACGCCGGTGCGCGGGTGCTCGGCGACGCGCTCGACACGGCCACTGCGGCGTACCTGCACAACGGTCGCGAGCCGTCTCGCAAGGTCGGCGAGATCGACAACCGTGGCAGCACCTTCTACCTGACACTGTACTGGGCGCAGGCGCTGGCGGAGCAGGAGACGGATCGGGCGCTCGCGGAGCGGTTTCGCGGCGTGGCCGGTGAGCTGGCAGCGAACGAGGACCAGATCGTGGCGGAGCTGAACGGAGCGCAGGGCCCGCCGCAGGACATTGGCGGATACTACATGCCCGACCCGGCACGTGCCGCAGCGGCCATGCGGCCCAGTGCCACGCTGAACGGCATCATTGATGCGCTCGAGAGTGTGCCAGGCGGCGTTACGGTTTCACGCTGAGCAGGACGGAGGCGGTCAGACCTGCATAGGCGAGCTCAGCGCCGAAACGTCGGTGGTCCAGCCCGCCGACGATCTGTGCAAACGGTATCAACGGCGTGTGCGCAGCGATCGGCAGGAATCGCTCGTCGTAGCCGGTGACCAAACCAACGCGGTAGCCGAGCGACGTCGTGACCGAGCGGTTGGCCTGGGTGATACCGCGTTGTATCCCTGCCGCCAGGGCGCGATCCCCGTAAGAGTTGACGAATGTCGCTCCAAAGAATCCCCGGTACGAGCCTCCGACCATGGCGTTGCCATCCAGGCCGCGGGCAGGATCGCGCACGTGCGATGTCCACATCCCGACATAGAATCGTGTTCGAAGCGCCTCAACCACAGCATGATCGTCATCCGGGACGCCGGCCGACGCCGTCGCCGGTACCCCCACGAGGGCGAATGCGAGCAGCATCACACACGTACGAGCAGGATGACACCTCTGAATTCTGAACATTTGCCCCTGGAAATGAAATGACGCGCGCCGGGACCGACCGCAGTGATCCATCGGTTGCGACGGGAGGTGGACGATAACCATGGTGGGTCCGGGTGCAAAGTCCCGGGCCTTGCCCGAACCAGACCGGCCGGGTTCCCTGCGGGGGCGGATGGCGCGCGCGTTTCGCTGGTGCGGCCGTTCGCTTAAGTTAAGCCCATGACTGACGAAACGAACATTGCGGGGGACAGCAGTGCGGATGCCCGCAGCAGCGACGTCCTCCGAAAGTTGATCGGCCTGGCGGCCGCAATGGTGATCATTGCGGGACTGCGGTCGGCGCGGCCGGTACTTGCGCCGCTGGCACTGGCCGTGTTTCTGGTCATAACGAGCCTGCCGATCCTGCGCGAACTGCGGCGCCAGCGCGTACCGAACCTGGTCGCGGTGCCGCTGGTACTCCTGCTCATCGTCGGAGTGCTGATCGGTGTCTCAGCCATTGCCCTCAACTCCATCATGGAGATCCGGGATGCGCTGCCCGAATATGGCGTGCGGGTCACCGCGATGTACGAGAGCGTATTCGCATGGCTCGGCGATCATCGCCTGATCGCGCCGGAGGCCGCGGCGGAAATCATGGTGACTCCGCCGCAGCTGGTGGAACTGGCGACCGGGGCGGTGCGCGGGTTCGCGGGATTCATGTCCCTCGTCGTGCTCGTCGCGCTGATCATGCTGTTCCTGCTGGCAGAGGCCGGCGGGCTACCGCGCAAGCTGCGCACAGCGATGGGTCGCGCCGACGCCGACCTCGGGCGCTACGGCCGGGTGATGTCCGAGATCCAGCGATACCTCGCGATCAAGACTGCCACGAGCATGGCGACGGGATTGCTCGTCGCGCTCCTGACGTTCAGCCTGGGCGTCGACTTCCCGCTCTTCTGGGGGCTGACTGCGTACCTGCTCAACTACGTGCCCACTGTGGGATCACTCATTGCCGCGGTGCCTGCAATCCTACTGGCGCTCGTCCAGCTCGGGCCCAGTACCGCGATGCTGACCGCTACGGGCTACCTCGTCATCAACCTCGGCATCGGCAACCTCATCGAGCCCGCCGTGATGGGAAAGCGACTCGACCTCTCACCCCTGATCGTGTTGCTGTCCCTGCTGTTCTGGGGCTGGGTATGGGGGCCGATCGGCATGCTGCTCTCGCTGCCGCTCACCATGGTGCTCAAGATCCTGTTCGAGAACACGCACGACCTGGCGTGGATCGCAATCCTGATGGGTCCGGCGCGCGATCAGCGCGAAATTGCTCTCGACACGGCGCCGGCCCGTCGGGCCGATGACCTGCTGACTTGACGCCCGCACCGTCATCTGCCGTGCGGGCATAACGCTCACCGACCCAGAGGCCGCCATGGACCGACGCAACTTCGTCCGCACCGCCGCGGCTGCCGGTTTAGGCGCTGCCACGGGCGCAACCGCAGCCCATCCCGCCGCGCACGCCGGCCCGCATCGGGTGGAGTCGCTGGACGGTGCACCCTACGTGCGGCGAAGCCATGCGGCGCGGCCCATCGTCGTCTCCGACATCACAGGGTACGACGCGCGCAACGGCGGTCCGATGAACGCGCTGGAGATGGCGTATTCGCGAATCGTCGCGGGCGACGATGTGCTCGACGCGCTGATCGCGGGGGTGAACATCCCCGAGCTTGATCCGGAGGAAACGGGTGTGGGCTTCGGCGGACTGCCGAACGGCGACGGCATCGTGCAACTCGACGCGTGCTGCATGCACGGACCGACCCGCCGAGCCGGCGGAGTGGCCGCCCTCGAGGGCGTGCGCACACCATCTCGCGTGGCCCAGGCCGTGATGCAGCACACCGATCACCATCTGCTCGCAGGCAGGGGTGCGCAGGACTTCGCGCGCCAACTCGGCTTCACGATCGAGGCAGACCTCAACACGGCCGAGTCACGCCGGTTGTGGCTCGAGTGGAAGCGCCGTCTCGATTCGTCCCGGTGGCTCGACCCCGCAGAGCGCGCACAGGCCTCGCTCGACGCGGGACTGAGCATGCTGCGCGACGGCCTGATTGCCGAGCACAGCTTCTGGGGCACGATCAGCTGCAACGGTATCAATGCTGCCGGCGACATTGCCGGCGTCACCACCACGAGCGGGCTGGCCTGGAAGATCCCCGGGCGCGTCGGTGACTCGCCGATACTTGGCGCGGGCCTCTACGTCGATAACGATGTCGGTGCCGCGGGCTCGACGGGTCGTGGCGAGGCGAACCTGTACAACCTGACGTCCTTTCTCATCGTGGAAAACATGCGGCGCGGCATGAGCCCGAAAGATGCCGCGATGGATGGCCTGCGCCGCGTCCGCGCGAACACGGTCGAGCGGCGCCTCCTCAATGACCGCGGCGAGCCTGCGTTCAACATCCGGTTTTTCGCATTGAACAAGCAGGGCGAGGTCGCCGGCTGCTCCATGTACGCCACTGGGGAGAGCCAGTACGCGGTGTGCACCGCAAACGGCAGCGAGGTCCGCCCGCTGGAGCCACTACTATCGGGATCCGACTAGCGTGGCCGTTCGGCCCGGGACGGAGTGCCGACGTCGCAGGGTGTCGATGTGATGCTCGAGGATGGTCCCACAATGACGTGCAAACAGGAGAGGTCATGAAACCGATCGGAATCGTGGGTGTCGTGCTGATCGTACTGGGAGGAATCGTGGTGGCGCTGCGGGGAGTGTCCTACGTGCGAGACCGTGAAGAGGTGCGCCTCGGTCCCATCGAGCTCACGAGCGAGGAGCGCGGCTTCATCTCCCCCGTCGTTGGCGTGCTCGTCCTGGCCGCCGGTGTCGCACTGGTGTTCATTGGACGGCGCCGGTGATTCCATGATGAGCTGACCGCGCCATCCTTCAGCTCGCGGCTATCGACCTCGTCGAGGATGCCGAGTCTGGACGAGTGGCGTAACGTATTCATGATTGCTCCCCGTTCTCCTGTGCTGTCCGCTCGGCGGCCGCGATGACACGCACAATGTCGTCGACGCTGAACGGCTTATGCAGAATCGGCACGCCCGTGTGCTCGCGGATCCACGCGATGTCGGGAGTGTCCATCGCTCCGGTAAACAGGAACAGCCGATCTCCGTACCTATCGTCGTGGGCGAGCAGCCGTTCCGTAAACTGCCGCCCGCTGACACCGGGCATGTGCAGATCCGAGAACACCAGATCGTACGGCGCCTCGGCGGCTTCGGCGGCACGGACAAGGGTGAGGGCTTCCTCTCCCTCGGCTGCGGTGTCGACGGCATGGCCGCGGCGAGTGCCCAGGAGGGACATCATGCGCCGCAGCGCGGCCTCATCATCCACCACCAGGATGCGCAGCGGCGGTCCTTCATGATCGACGGACACGGGCGTCGAGGGATCGGCCGCGGTCCCGAGGGGCGCCGCCGCCGGCTCCATGCCGAGCGGCAGGTCGATGAGGAAGTTGGTGCCGCGGCCCGGCTCGCTGTCCACGTGCACGGTGCCGCCGTGCTCGCTCACGATCTGGTGCACCACGGACAACCCGAGCCCCGTGCCTTCGCCCGGCGCCTTCGTCGTCCAGAACGGATCGAAGAGGCGGGGCATGTGACCGGCGTCGATGCCGGTGCCGTTGTCGTAGACGGACAGGGAGCACCCCGCGCGGCTACGGCGGGTGCGCACGACGATGCGGCGCTCACCCTCGATCCCGGCGAGCGCCTGTGCCGCATTGACGACGAGGTTCAGCACCACCTGCTCGAGCCTGGATACGTCCGCACTGAGGAGCGGGAGCGAGGCGGCAAGATCCTGCCGGACGTGAATGTTCGTCGAGGCGAGTGAGAATGCACCGGTATTGAGGACGTGCCGCACCACATCGTTCAGATCGACGGCTTCGCGCGGCCCCATCTCCTCGTACGAACTGCGTGCGGCGAGACGCAGCTCGGATACGATGCGCGCGGCGCGGCGCGCCTCCCGCGAAATGGTGTCGAGCGCTTCGCGGTCATTCTCCGTACGCGGATGCTCGAGCATCAGGTCGGCGAAGCCGCTGATGGCCTGAAGCGGATTGTTCAGTTCGTGCGCGACGCCGCCGACCAGCGTGCCGACTGCGGCGAGACGCTCGGCCCTGCGCAGCTGCTCGTCGCGCGCCCGTTCGGTGGTGATGTCTTCGGCGATACCCGCGATCCTGACGACGGCGCCCGCATCCTCGATAACGGGGAAGGCGCGGTCGCGCACCCACCGGATCGCGCCGTCCGGCCGTACCAGGCGGTACTCGACATCGTATTCGCCCGACGCCTGGCGGGGCATGGCAGCGGCAACCATGGCCGCGTCCTCCTCGTGAACGGAATCGAGCCAGTCGTCGGGTCGGGCATGCAGGCTCTCGACGCTGCGCCCCCAGATCTCCTCGTAGCCGGGGCTGACGTACAGGAAGCGCTGCGTGAAGGTGTCGCGCAGCCAGAAGACTTCTCGGATGTTGTCCACTACCTGGCGGAACCGCTGCTCGCTCTCCGCGAGGGCAGCCGTGTGACGGCGCCGCTCATCCTCGGCCTGCTTGCGCACTGTGATCTCGGAGATGACACCGACCGTGCCGTTGACGCTGCCATCCGCGCCCCGCATGGGAGTGCCGTGGATCTCCACCCAGATCGGACTGCCATCCGCACGGATGTAGCGCGCCTGGTACCGGCTCGATACGCCGGTGGCGCGGCGCGCGTGTTGCTCGCTCACCTGCGCCCGGTCCTCGGGCGCGGCCAGCTCCCGCGATATGATCACACCCGTCAGTTCGTCCTGCGAGTATCCCAGCATCTCGGCAAGCCTGCTGTTCGCATACAGAACGCGATCATCGAGATCCGTGAGGCAGATCCCTTCTCCCAGACTTTCGACGACCGTCCGGAACTTCTCCTCGCTGGCCCGCAGGGCCGCCTCCATCGTGCGCTGCTCCTCGAGCAGGTCGATGTTCTGGAGCGCGCTGGCGGCCACGGCGGCGATGACCTCCATGACCTCGACATCGCGCTCGTCATACGCGTCCGGCGTGTAGCTCTGCACGGACATCACCGCGAGCACCCCGCGCTCCGACAGGATCGGCACACGAACGATCGACTGCGACCGGCGCTGCGTGCCGAACACTCGCACACCTGCATCGGCCTGCTCCGCCGCCCTCCGCGTGAGCATGGGACGCCGCTCCCGGACGACGACCTCGCTCGGCGTGCCGGCGAGGTGAACGACTGCGCCCATGTCGAACATCTCGCCGTCCCAGCCGGGCAGAAAGCGCAGCGAGTGAGTCCCGGGATCGTAGATGCCGAACGTGAATGCGTCGTGCGGGAGGATTTCCTGGCAGGCGCTCAGGATTACCGCGTCCAGTTCCTCGTACGTCGTGCAGCGAAGCACTCCGGACGCAACCGTCGCGACGGCGTGCATACGCGCCGCCTGAATATCTGATCGATGGCTGCGGTCGGACGAATCGGCCACGGTGACGGCTATCCTGCTGTGCGGAACGCGGAGTCCGAACACAGGATAACGTCCTGCGGGGTCGCCCGGCCACCGGCCGCGGGGCCCGAGCTGGAATTCAGCGGTGCGGGTAACACTCGCTCAGCCGCGCGGGAGCGCAACGTATTTCTCACGGTCTACGGTGTGCTGTCGAACCGCCACCTGACAGCAACCGTTCAGCCGTGACAGCCGCCTTCAGAGGCCGCAGCAGCAGGCCGGACTGAAGCCTTGAAAGGAGAACGCCGCACCGACGCGGGTCGGTGCGGCGCTGGCCGGAAGTAGATGCCCGGGGTGGGGGTCGAACCCACAAGCCGTTGCCGGCAGCGGATTTTGAGTCCGCCGTGTTTGCCATTTCACCACCCGGGCGGTGATCACGCACATGAATTTAACGCGTCGCCGCCCGTCGTCCAGCCGACACGGATCAGGGTCGGCTGGCCGGCCGGACGCCGGGGAGACGATTCGGCATGCGCTGAGACGCTACTCGAGGCCCTTCGGCGTGTCCAGCCCTGCCGCGAGACCCTTCGGCGTGCCGAGCACCTCGCTCATGATGATCGCCTTGCGCAGGTCGTCATCACTTGTGAAGCGGTAGGCGTTCGGCGCCTTGCGTCGAACGCGCGCCGGCCGGCCCAGTGTATCGAGTCGGTCGTGGAACTGCTCGTGCCGCTTCTCGTCGTCGATGTCGAGATCCTCGAGCGACACGACGCGCGGCACCTCGCGCTTCGGGAGCGGGCGCACGTACGGATCGGGAACGACAACCACTGGCTCGGGCGGTGGTTCAGACATCCACTCGCCGGGGGACTGGCGCTCGTGCGCAGCCATCTCCTCCAGTGATTCGTCGTCGTCGGGGTAATCCTCCACCGCGTACCTGTCGGCCGCATATTCGCCGGCGAGAGGTTCCGGCTCCTCCTCCTGCGGCTCGGGGCGCCGCGGCGGACGACGCTCCCCCGTGAGGATCTCCCAGAGATCGTCCGGCAGCATGTCCGCTGCGGCATCCTCATCGGGCGGCAGGCGCGAGCCAGCCGGCTCCCGCTGCCCGGGCATCCGTTCCGGCACGCGCTGCTGCGGCATGCGCTGCCCCGGCATCTGCCCGGGGCGCGTCGCCGGCGGCTGCTCCGCCCCCTTCCCCGCCTTCAGCAGCCGCTCGATGAGCGGTGCTACGATGAAGACGATGACGAGGAGGATGAGCGGATTGTCCAACTCAGCTCTCCTCGCGCTGCGCACCGGCATCCGTGTCGCCGGCAATCGCCTTGCGCATCGAAGTATCCGCATCGACGTTGCGGAAGCGCTGGTAGTCCATGATGCCCAGGTTCCCGGAGCGGAACGCCTCTGCCATGGCCAGCGGCACCTGCGCCTCCGCCTGCACGACCATCGCGCGCATCTTCTGCACTTCGGCGCGGTTCTCCTGTTCGATCGCGACGGCCATCGCGCGCCGCTCCTCCGCCTTCGCCTGCGCGATCCGCTTGTCCGCTTCCGCCTGGTCCGTCTGCAGCTCCGCGCCGATGTTCTTGCCGACATCCACATCCGCGATGTCGATCGACAGAATCTCGTACGCCGTGCCGGCGTCGAGCCCCTTCGCGAGCACCGTCTTCGAGATGTTGTCCGGGTTCTCGAGCACCGCCTTGTGTGACGACGCCGAACCGATCGTCGACACGATACCCTCGCCGACACGCGCGAGGATCGTGTCCTCGCCCGCGCCACCGACCAGCCGGTTGATGTTCGCACGCACGGTAACGCGCGCGATCGCGATCAGCTGGATGCCGTCCTTCGCGACGGCGGAGACCTTGGGCGTGTTGATGACCTTCGGATTGACGGAGACCTTTACGGCCTCGAGCACGTCACGACCAGCGAGGTCGATGGCGGCGGCCTGCTGGAAGGGCAGCTCGATATTTGCCTTGTCCGCAGAGATCAGCGCCTTCACGACGCGGTCCACGTGCCCGCCGGCCAGGTAATGCGCCTCGAGTTCGCGCGTCGTCAGCGTGATGCCGGCCTTCGTCGCGTTGATGAGAGGTCGCACGACGGCGGCCGGGTTCACCTTGCGCAGGCGCATGCCGACCAGGTCGCCAAGGCCGACGTGCACACCGGCCGACACCGCCTCGACCCACAACCGGACCGGCACGGCCCAGGTGATGAGGAGAAGGAACATCACGACAAATGCGAGGATGAGCGCCGGCATCATGTTTTCCATCGTCAGCTCTGCGTCAGAGGTATGAGTACAGCTTCAGTTCATTCAATTGTCTCGACGACATGCCGGTAGCCGTCGGAACGCACGACGCGAATCGGTGTGCCCGCGCTGATCCAGTTGGATTCGGACACGATATCGATCCGTTCCTTGCCGAACCGGCCGGCGCCCGAAGGACGCAGATCGGTGAGTGCGACGCCGACGGCGCCGATCAATTCGGTGCGTACTGCGCTGGAAAGGTAGCCGGTCTCCTTCGATGTCGCATCACCGAGCATCAGGCCGGACTTCGTGAAACCGCGACTTCGCGGCAGGTGGCGCAGGATGGCCCAGCCGGCGACGATGACGACGAGCGCCGAGAGGGACATTACGCCGAGCGCCTGTGCGTAGTCGGCACTCGTAGCCATGGGAGTCACCAAGCTGAGGAAGAATGCAGCGGCAATCGCCAGGCCTCCTGCTATGCCTGCGATGCCGAATCCGGGTATGACGAACATCTCGATGGCAACGAGCACAATGCCAGCGAAGAGCAGGATCATCTCCTCCCAGCCGGCGAGGCCGAGCAGGAGATGGCCGCCGAAGAAAGCGCCGAGCGCGCCCACCCCGACCATGCCCGCCAGCCCAAAGGCCGGCGTTTTGATCTCCATCATGATGCCGAGGAATCCGATCGACATCAGCATGGGCGCTACGGCGGGGTGCGTCAGGAAGCGCACGACGCGCTCCGCCCAGTTCGCCCGTGGCTCCAGCACCTCGGCGTCCTGAAGGCCGAGTTCAGCCATCAGCGCGTCCCAGTCCGCGACCTGACGGGCAAATCCGGCAGCCACGGCCTCGCTCGCCGTCAGCGTGAGCAGTTCTCCGGCGGGACTGATCCCCTCGACATCAATGGTTTCGTCGACCATCGCCTCCGCCACGCGCGGATCGCGGCCCCGTGCTTCCGCCAGCGCGCGCATCTCGGCCCGCATGGCGCTGACGATCTTCTCTGGCGCCTTCGTACCGTCGCCGGTGACGGGCGTCACAGCGCCCATCTGCGCCTGCGGCCGCATGTAGATCTCCTGCGCGGCCAGGGCGATCATTGCACCCGCCGAGTGCGCGTGCATGTTCACGAACGCGTATACCGGTACGCGCGACTCCTGGATCGCGCGGACGATGCGCTGCGCCGCGTCGATGCGCCCGCCCGGGGTCTCGATGTCGAGGATGACCGCGCGGGCGCCGGCGGCGTCCGCCTCGCGCAGCGTGCGCTCGATGAACGGAGCCAGACCCAGCTCGATTATGCCGTCCACCGGGATACGGTAGACGGGTCCGCTGGCAGGCTCCTGGGCGGCAATGACGCCACTCAGGAGGAGGCCGGACAGCGCGATCAGTGCAAAAGAATTCCGGCGCATGACCATTCGGGGTTCCCCAGTCCCACGCCGGTGCCGCAGCGGCGGCCCTGGAAGACGGCGGGACTGTGTCCAAATGGTAGCACCGGAACGGCTTGAGCGGCAAGCTGATCCTTGACCCCATCAGGAGCCCCGTCTAGCTTCCCCCTGCTCGCCCGGCGAGTATGATTGGCCGCGGAACCGCAGGCATTCCGCGGTCGCGAGCACGCGTCGGCGGCGGATTCGGACCGGCACAGTACACAACAGTTGACGTGCATCACTTCGGGGAGGCTGTAATGGCTCAGGTAATGGAACGCGATGTCGAACAGACCACGCTCGTTCACTATGAGGCTCGTGACGGCGTCGCGATCCTGACGCTCGACGATCCGCCGGCGAACACGTACACGTACGAGTTGATGCAGGACCTCGACCGCTGCATCCTTCGTGCGCGCATGGACGAGACGGTGCACGTGATCATTCTAGTCGGCGAAGGCGAGAAGTTCTTCTGCGCGGGCGCCAGCATCCCGATGCTGAACTCGGTAACGCCGACGTTCAAGTACTACTTCTGCCTGCACGCCAACGAGACGCTGAACCGGCTGGAGCAGACGCCGAAACTGGTGATCGCGGCGCTCAATGGCCACACGGTCGGCGGCGGTCTCGAGATCGCGATGGCGGCTGACATGCGCATCGCCCGTCGCGGCGGCGGCAAGATCGGCCTGCCGGAGGTGAACCTCGGCGTCCTGCCGGGCACGGGCGGCACGCAGCGTCTCTGCCGGATCGTGGGCAAGTCATCGGCGATCGAGCTGATGGTGACGGGACGGACGTTCGAGTTCGACGAGGCGAAGGACATGGGAATCGTCACGGACGTGTACGACGCGGCGGATCGCGAAGAATTCATGACGAAGGTGATGGAGTACGCGAAGCAGTTCACGCCACCGAACATGGCGTCGAAGGCGGTCGGCAACATCAAGCGTGCGGTGCAGTCGGGTGCCGAACTGCCGTTCCAGGATGCGCTGGCGATCGAGCGCGAGCTGCAGCAGCAGCTCTTCGCGAGCCAGGACGCGAAGGAGGGCATCGCCGCGTACGTCGAGAAGCGCAAGGCACAGTTCAAGGCGCTCTGATGGAGAACGCGACGATCCCGGTCGACCGTACGGCGCAGGACCGTCTCTTCATCAACGGCGAGTGGTCCGAGGCCGCGAACGGCAAACGCTTCGAGACGCTGAATCCCGCGACGGGCGAGGTGCTGGCGGAAGTGGCCGAGGGCGACGCCGCCGACATCGACAGCGCCGTCTCGGCCGCGCGTGCGGCGTTTCGTACGGACACCTGGCGGCGCATGGACGCCGCGGACCGCGGTGCGCTTCTGTGGCGCATGGCGGACATCATCGAACAGCGTGCCGACGTTCTGGCGCGCATCGAGGTGCTGGACAACGGGAAGCCGATCCGTGAAGCGAAGATCGACATACGCCAGTCGATCGATGCGCTGCGGTACTACGCCGGCTGGACCACCAAGCTGCACGGCGCCACGATCCCCGTACGCGGCAATCTGCTCAACTACACCCTGCGCGAGCCGGTCGGTGTGGTCGGCGCAATCATACCGTGGAACTTCCCGCTGCTCATGGCCGTGTGGAAGATCGCGCCCGCGCTCGCGTGCGGGAACACGATAGTGCTCAAGCCGGCCGAGCAGACGCCGCTCAGTGCGCTGGAGCTCGCAGCGATCGGCGCGGAGGCCGGCCTGCCGAACGGCGTGTTCAACGTAGTCACCGGCTTTGGTGAGACCGCTGGCGCCGCGCTCGTCGCGCATCCGGACGTGGACAAGATCGCGTTCACGGGATCGACGGCTGTCGGACGCATCATCATGCGCGCGGCCGCGGGGTCTCTCAAGAAGATCTCGCTGGAGCTGGGCGGCAAGTCGCCCAATATCGTGCTCGCCGACGCCGACGTAGGCGCAGCCGCTCGCGGCGCGTTCTCAGCCATCTTCTACAACACCGGACAGTGCTGCACGGCGGGTTCACGCCTGCTCGTCCATGAATCGGTCAGGGACGAGTTGTTGTCGGGGCTCGTGGACAGAGCCGGCAAGATGCAGCCGGGCGACCCGCTCGATTCGAAGACCCGCTTCGGCCCGCTGATCTCGCAGGAACAGCTGGACCGCGTGCTCGGTTACGTCGAGAAGGGCCGCGCGGAGGGGGCACAACTCGTCGCGGGCGGCTCGCGCGCTCAGTACGAGGGCGAGGACCGTGGGTTCTGGCTCCAGCCGACGGTGTTCGATGGCGTGCAGCCGGACCATGTCATCGCCAAGGAAGAGATCTTCGGGCCCGTCCTGTCGGTGCTCTCGTTCAGTGACGAGGATGAAGCGCTCGCACTGGCAAACGCGTCGGAGTACGGCCTGGCCGCGGGCGTGTGGACGCAGGACGTGAAGAAGGCGCACCGCTTCGCGCGTGACCTGGAAGCGGGCACCGTCTGGATCAACACCTATCACCCGGGCGACGCCGCGTCGCCGTTCGGCGGCTACAAGCAGTCGGGGTTCGGCCGCGAACTGGGCGAGTACTCGCTCGACCTCTATACCCAGATCAAGAGCGTGTGGGTCGACCTCAACTGAGGTCGATCCCCGCTTCCTTCGGTACCCGCGACAGATGAGAGAAGCCTGGATCATCGATGCGGTCCGCACGCCGATCGGCCGGCATGGCGGAGCGCTCGCGCGTGTACGCCCGGATGACCTGGCGGCCGCGGCCGTGAGCGCGCTCGTTCAGCGGACGGGCGTCGATCCCGACACTGTCGAGGACGTCATCCTGGGCTGCGCCAACCAGGCCGGCGAGGACAACCGCAACGTCGCGCGCATGGCCGCGCTTCTCGCAGGTCTGCCCGCCTCGGTACCGGGTCAGACGATCAACCGGCTGTGCGGCTCCGGCATGCAGGCTGTGAATGCTGCCGTTCATGCCATACGTGCCAGTGAGGGCGATGTCTTCATAGCGGGCGGCGTTGAATCGATGAGTCGCGCGCCGTACGTGATGCTGAAGGCGGACGAGGCGTATGCACGCGGTGCGCCCGAAGTCGCGAACACGGTGCTCGGCTGGCGCTTCGTGAACGGTCGATTCCCCGACCGCTATACGGTGTCGCTCGGCGAGACGGCGGAGATCGTGGCAGAGCGTCATGGCGTCACGCGCGAAGCGCAGGACGCATTCGCGCTGGAGAGTCAGCGTCGAGCGGGAGAGGCACAGCGCGCGGACCGGTTCAGTGCGGAGATCGTGCCGATCGAGGTGACCGGCCGGAAGGAGAGCGTGCGCGTCGAGCACGATGAACACCCGCGGCCCGACACGACGGCTGAACAGCTGGCGAGACTGCGGCCGGTGTTCCGTAAGGATGGCACCGTCACGGCGGGCAATTCATCGGGTCTGAATGACGGCGCTGCGGCACTGCTCCTGATGGAGGCCGATCGCGCCAGGGCGCTGGGGTTCGAGCCCCTCGCCCGGGTAATCTCGAGTGCGGTCGCCGGCGTGGAACCGGATGAGATGGGGATCGGCCCGATTCCGGCAACGAAGAAAGCTCTGTCGCGCGCCGGTCTGCGCGCGGCGGACCTGAAGCTGGTGGAGCTGAACGAAGCGTTCGCCGCGCAATCGATCCCGTGCATCAGCGGAATCGGCGTGGATCCATCGATCGTCAATGTGAATGGCGGCGCGATCGCGCTGGGGCACCCGCTGGGCTGCTCCGGGGCACGCATCCTGACGACACTCGTGCACGAGCTGCGGCGGCGCGGCGGCGGGCACGGTCTCGCGACGATGTGCATCGGCGTCGGCCAGGGCATCGCAACCATCGTGGAGGTCGTCGCATGAGCGACGTCAGGATCATCGTAGAGAAGGATGCGAGCGTCGGCTGGATCCGCATTAACCGGCCCGAACGGCTGAACGCGTTCTCCGGCACTATGCGGACGGATCTCCTGCACGCATTGCAGGAGCTGGAGCAGGATCCGGAGATCCGATCGGTCATCATCACCGGTGTCGGCCGCGCGTTCTCGACGGGCGGCGACATTTCCGTCATGGCCGAGATCATCGAGGAGAATGACCGCCCCCGCTTCGAGCAGCTGGTCCGCGCGGGTGCCGACGTAGTGCGGCAGATCGACGCGATGACAAAGCCGGTGATTGCCGCAATCAATGGTGCGGCTGCCGGGGCCGGCGCATGCCTTACGCTGGCGTGCGACCTGCGCATCGCGAGCGAGACCGCATCGATCGGCTTCACCTTCCTCCGCGTTGGGCTGCATCCGGACTGGGGGGGCAGCTTCTTCCTGCCGCGACTGATCGGTCCTGCCGCAGCGGCCGAGTTCATTTTCACAGGCGGCATGATCAGCGCCGAGCGCGGCGAGCGGCTGGGCCTGTTCAATCGCGTGGTGCCCGCGGCCGAACTGGAGTCCGCAGCGCGCGGATTCGCCGGCGAGATCGCCGCATCGCCGGCGAATGTCGTCGCGGACGCGAAACGGGTACTCCGGCGCAGTCTATCATCGTCGCTGACGCAGGTACTCGAACTGGAAGTCGAATCGCAGCTGCGCGCATTCGAGTCGCCCGACTTCAGGGAGGGCATCACGGCCTTCATGGAGAAGCGGTCGCCGAAGTTTTCGCGCCCGCGTCCGCGTGCGGCAACGCCCGCGAAACAGGAGCCCGTGCGGGGCGGCAGCTGATGGTTCGTGCAGTCGTCCTGGGCGCGGGCACGATGGGGCACGGCATCGCGCAGGTGTGCGCCATGGCCGGCTACGACGTCCAGCTCTCCGATGCAACCGAGGAGTTGGCGCAGCGCGGTGCAGAGCGCATCCGCGCGAACCTCGAGGAGGGGGTCAGGCGCGGAAAGCTCACGGACGCACAGGTCATTGAGCACATGTCGCGCGTGACTGTCGCCGGCTCCCTCGAGCACGCCTGTGATGGCGCGGACATCATCATCGAGGCCGTGCCCGAGAAGGCGGACTTGAAGCGCGATGTGCTGCAGCGTGCGGAGCGCGCGGCCGCAGCGTCGGCACTGATTGCATCGAATACGTCCAGCCTGAGTATTGGCGAGATGCAGGCGTGGCTGTCGCAACCCGCACGCTTCCTGGGGCTGCACTTCTTCAATCCCGTGCACATCAACAAGCTCGTCGAAGTAGTGCGCGGGCCGGCGACGGACGATGCGACACTCGAGCGCGGCCTGGAGCTGGTGAAGCGGATCGGCAAGGAAGCCGTCGTGGTCAACGACTCGCCCGGCTTCGCGACATCACGCCTCGGCGTGCTGCTCGGGTTGGAAGCGATGCGGATGGTAGAGGAAGGCGTCGCCAGCGCGGCGGACATCGACAAGGCGCTCGAGCTGGGATATCGCCATCCCATGGGACCGCTCCGCCTCACCGATCTCGTCGGGCTGGATGTGCGGCTGGACATCGCGCGCTATCTGCATGAGAAGCTCGGCGCCGAGCACTTCCGGCCGCCGCGTATCCTCGAGCAGATGGTCGCCGACGGCCGGCTCGGGCGGAAGAGCGGCCGCGGGTTCTACGACTGGAACGACGATTAGAAATCGCACGCACGTCAGCTGATGCGGCGCCCGCCGCGGGGAGACAATGGCCTTCGAGACACTGCTGATCGACATCAGCGATCATGTTGCGACAATCACGATCAACAGGCCGGACAAGCGCAACGCGCTGAACGGAGCGGTGCGCCGCGAACTGGTCGAGGCGCTCGATCAACTGCGCATCGACGACACCGCCCGCGTCATCGTGATCACGGGCGCCGGCGACAAGGCGTTCGTGGCCGGCGCAGACATCACCGAGTTCGCCGAACGCACGCCGCTGGAGCAGCGCGAGGCGATGCAGGGACGCCGCGTCTTCGACGAGCTGGCATCCTCACCGAAACCGACGATCGCCATGATCAACGGGTTCGCGCTCGGCGGCGGCTGCGAGCTGGCGCTCGCCTGCGACATGCGTATTGCCACCCGCTCTGCGCGGTTCGGCCAGCCGGAGATCCGGCTCGGGCTCATCCCCGGCGGCGGCGGCACTCAGCGGCTGCCGCGCCTGATCGGTGCCGGACGCGCACTGCGTCTCATCCTGACCGGTGACCTGATCGACGCAGAAGAGGCCCATCGCATCGGACTGGTGGACATCCTCGTCGAGGATGGAGCACTGCAAGCGCGGACGAGGGAAATCGCGACGGCCATTGCCGCGCACTCGCCCGTGGCGCTGCGCCTGGCCAAAGAGGCGGTAGCCGCTGCTCTCGAAGCACCGCTGTCGGCGGGTCTCGCGCAGGAGCGCGAGCTCTTCATCACGGCGTTCGGCAGCGACGACCGCAGGGAGGGCGTTGCTGCGTTCCTCGAAAAGCGCCCTCCGGAGTTCACGGGCCGCTGACTGGCGAGGTCCTGAAGGGTACCCTGGACAGGTAAGCGACTCGAATCACACGTTGGTCCGGATCCGCGATGATTACCGCATGCATGGAGTCGATCATATGGCGAACCCGTTCGACGATGATCCGTTCACGCCGAAACGCATGAATCCGTTCGGTGATGAGGAAGAGTCGAAGTCTGCGGAAGAGTCAGTGAGGCGCATCGAACATGCAGCGCGCGCAGTACGCCGGCTGAAGACACAGCTCGGCGCGGAAGGTCTCACGCTGTCGGCAACGCGCGAGCTGATCGATGAACTGAGCCACGCGCTCGATTCGACCGCGAGCGCGCTACGGGATCTGGCGCGGCGGAGCTCATGAATAGCTCTTCAACGCACTGCCCGTGAGGCGCGTCCCGGCGAGGCGTCCTCCTCCGCCATGAGCGATACCGGATCCAGCGCTCCGTCCGGCTCGCTCTCTTCGCGCTGCTGGCCGGCCGGCGGTACGGGCGTGCGATGAACCAGCCGGGACAGCAGGATGCGCTCCGCCCGTACGTCGTTGCCGAGCTGGATGAGCAGCCGCACCAGATCGCCCCCGCCCCACAGCACCACAGCCATTACGATCGTGCGGGCCAACTCACCCAGCAGTGTCGGCAACGCCGTCGCTCCGGCCATCCGCAGGCCGGCTATGAACTCACCCACGATCGCCACGGCCAG
>JAGTUV010000038.1 GCA_018224305.1 Gemmatimonadota bacterium | reverse complement strand
TTGCGCAGACCGAGCGCATGTGCGCCGAGCAGGTCGGACAGCATGCCGAGCAGGTTGCGATCGCGACAGCAATAGTGCACTACGGTCTCGATGCCGGCGATCTGCTCGACCAGTGTCGCCGTCGGCAACACGCCCATGCGCATCTGCGCGCGCGGTCCGTCGGGCACGTTCACCGCATCGACACCCGCCGCCTTGAGCAGCCGCACACCGGTCAGCATGCGGTCCGGCGTGATGCCCTTGGGCGGCACGATCTCGACCGTCGTCACCAGCTCGCCCGTCGCGATCTTGCGGCCCCAGTTCGAGCGGTCCGCGAGCGGCGTCACCTTCACGTCCGGCGCGTCCGGCTCGATGCCAGCACTGCTGACGATCACCTGGCGCGGCGAGATCGCGTGCACCGCGTCCGCGATGCGCTTGATGTGATCGGGCGTCGTGCCGCAGCAGCCGCCGACGAACTTCGCGCCCGCGCGGATGAGCCGACCTGAGAACGTGGCCATGTATTCCGGCGATGCCATGTACATCTTGCGACCATGAATCTCGCGCGGCAGTCCTGCATTGGGCTGAGCCGACAGCGGCCGTGCCGTGAGCGATGCCATGTGCTCGATGCCGCCGAGCATGCCGTGCGGGCCGACCGAACAGTTGAGCCCGATGACATCGGCGCCCCACGCATCCAGTCGCTTCGTCAGCAGTTCCGGCGTCGTGCCATACACCGTGCCGCCATCCTCCTGAACCGTCATTTGAGCGACGACCGGAAGATCGGACACCTCGCGCACCGCGAGCAGCGCCTGCTGGATCTCGACCAGATCGCCGAACGTCTCCAGCACGAAGAAGTCCGCACCGCCCTCGAGCAGACCGGCCGCCTGTTCGCGAAACACCGCGCGCGCCTCGTCTACCGACGTCGGCCCATACGGCTCGATGCGGATGCCGAGCGGACCGATCGCACCGCCGACCAGTGCGCGACCCCGTGCGACATCCTGCGCCAGTGACGCCGCCCGCACATTGATCTCGTGAACCTGCCCCTCGAGACCATGCTCCGACAGCTTGATGCGGTTCGCACCGAAGCTGTTCGTCTCGATCAGCTCCGCGCCCGCCCTGATGTACGCACGGTGCACGTCGCGGATGAGATCCGGCTCCTTCAGGTTCAGCTCGTCATAGCACCGGTTGATGAAAACACCCTTGCTGTACAGCATTGTGCCCATCGCACCATCAAAGACGTGCGGCCGGTTGTCATGCAGCAGATCAATGAACTTCATCGTGTCCCCTGTCCGCTGAGCCGCACTGCGACGCGCAGCGCGCCGGCCGTCCGATCATGATGTTCACCGCAGAGCTAAACACTGAAGTACTTCGCGTCCGGATGATGAACGACGATCGCCGCCGTGGACAGCTCCGGCACCAGCGCGCCCGCGCCCGTGACGTCCATGCCGAGTCTCTCCCGCGCCGGCAGCAGATCGAACAGCAGGTGGTGCTGGGTGTGGTCCGGAATCGCGGGATAGCCCCACGAGTACCGCAATCCCCTGCCCTTATCGAGGCCGAGTTCCGCGACGATGTGACGGTTCACCCATTCCGCCGCGGCCTCCGCGAGACGCACGCCGAAGCCGTGGAGGTAATAGCCTTCGGTGTAGTCGCCCTCGCGCATCATGCGCTCGCTGCGTTCGAGCAGTGCATCGCCGACCGTGACGATCTGGAGCGCCGCGACGTCACGCCTGCCGTTGTCACCGCCAATGAAGTAGTCCGCGAGACACAACTCGTCGCGGTCCGCCTGCCGCGGCGTGTCGAAGCGGCCGATCGCCGTCTGCGGATCCTGCGGGTCGTACACGACGATCGAGTTGCCGTCCTGCGCGACCGGAAAGTAGCCGTATACCGCGGACGGTGTCAGCCAACCGCCGGTCTGTGCCTCGGTCTTCATGCGGCGCAGCCGCGGCTCGTATTCCTCGCGCACCAGCCGTTCGTACTCGGGGCCCTTCGCGTTCTTCGCGCCCCAGTGCAGCCGGTAGAGCGTGTTCAGGTCGAAGTGCTCGAACAGGTCCGCGAGCGGCAATCGTTCGATGTGCTTCACGCCGAGGAACGGCGGCTTCGGCAGCGTGATGTCACGTGACGGCGTCCCCCGTCCGGTCGTCGTCGCCGAAGCGCGCGCCTTCGCCTTCAGCTCCTCGCGCTTCGCGATGCCCGACACGACATCCTCGAGCCGGTTCTTCACGAACGAATCGCGCTTCGCCGGGTCCATCAGCGTGTCGACCGTGCTCAGTCCCTCAAACGCATCCTTGCAGTAGAACACGCCCGACGGGTACAGCACGCCGTTCTCCTGGTCGGCGTACGACGCCATCCGCACGAACGACGGGTTGATGGCGGCACCGCCAACGAGAACGGGGAAACTCAATCCGCGCGAGTGCAGCTCCTGCACGCACAGCGGCATTTGCTTCGATGTCGAGACGAGCAGCGCCGACAGGCCGATCGCGTCCGCACCCACCTCTTGCGCCTTCTCGATGATCGTGTTGACCGGCACCTGCTTGCCCAGGTCGTACACGGTATAGCCGTTGTTCGTCAGGATCGTGTAGACGAGACTCTTGCCGATGTCATGCACATCGCCGAACACCGTAGCGAGTACCACCTTGCCCTTCGTCTGGCCTTCCTTCTTCTCCAGGTGCTGCTCCAGCCGGGCGACCGCGCGCTTCATCACCTCCGCCGACTGCAGCACGAACGGCAGGATCAGTTCACCCGCGCCGAACTTGTCACCCACCTCCTTCATGGCCGGCAGCAGCACCGTGTTCAGCACATCGACCGCCGCCCCGTTCCGCTCCGCGATCGGCAGCGCCGCCAGATACTCCCCCGCGTTCGCGACCCCGTCCCCCGCAGTCCCGCCGCCACCCGCAGTCACGCCGTTGTCCGGAGCCGTCCCGCCGCTACCCGCAATCCCCCCGTCGTCCGGAGCAGTCCCGCCGCTGTAGGGAGTCCCGTCGTTGTCCCGGCGGATCCGGTCCGCAATCGCCCCCTCCACGACGTCCTCGATCCCGTCCTTCTTCCTGTGCAGGATCTTCCAGTGCACGGCGTCATCCGGGTGCATGTCCAGCGTGGGATCCCCCGCCTCCGACTCCTCGACCGTATGTGCCTCATAGAACGCGATGAACTTCGCGAGCGCGTCCTCGCCCTCATCGAAGATCAGGTCATCGGCCAGCTTTCGCTGCTCCGCATCGATCTCCGCGTACGGCGTGATGTGAGCGGGGTTGACGATGGCCATGTCGAGGCCGGCCTCGACGCAGTGGTGCATGAATACGGAGTTGAGCACCGCGCGCGCGTGCTTCGCGAGGCCGAACGACACGTTGGACACGCCGAGCGATGTCAGAACGCCGGGCAGCTCTCGCTTGATCTGGCGGATGCCCTCGATGGTCTCGAGCGCGCTCCTGCGGAACTCCTCGTCGCCCGTCGCGAGTGTGAACGTCAGGTCATCGAAGATCAGGGCATCGGGCTCCAGGCCGTATTCGCCACAGACGATGTCGTGGATGCGACGCGCGATCTCGAGCTTCCGCGCGGCCGTCTTCGCCATGCCCTCTTCGTCGATCGTGAGTGCGACGACCACGGCGCCGTGCTCGACGACGTGCGGCACCACACGCTCGATGCGTTCGCGGCCGTTCTCGAGGTTGATCGAGTTGACCGCGGCGCGGCCCGGGTAGCGCTTGAGTGCGGCCTCTACGACGTCGTACTCGGTCGAGTCGATCATGAGCGGCGTCTCGACGCCCTGCGCGAGCAGCTTCACGACGTCGCTCATCTGCTCCGCCTCGTCCTGACGCTCGGTGAGAGCGACACAGACGTCGAGCAGGTGTGCGCCCGTCTCGACCTGACCTCGAGCGACCTCCAGAATGCCGTCGTAGTCGTCCGCGAGGAGCATCCGCTTGATGGCGCGCGAGCCCTGCGAGTTGACGCGCTCACCGATCAATGTCGGTGCGGGTTCCTGCTTCAGGTTGAACGCGGTCATCGCACTGGCGACGCGCGCGACGCGCGGCACATCGCGGACGAGCGGTGTCTTTCCGCCCACCCGCTCGACGACTGCGCGCATGTGGGCGGGTGTCGTGCCGCAGCAGCCGCCGACGATGCTGACACCGAACTTCGTGACGAACTCCTCGTGCGCCTCCGCGAGCGCTGCCGGATCGAGCGGATAGATCGCGGTGCCCGCCTGGTTCAGCGGGATGCCGGCGTTCGGGATGACGCTGA
This sequence comes from Gemmatimonadota bacterium, assembly GCA_018224305.1. Taxonomy (GTDB): domain Bacteria; phylum Gemmatimonadota; class Gemmatimonadetes; order Longimicrobiales; family RSA9; genus SH-MAG3. The sequence continues at coordinate 1,664 of JAGTUV010000038.1, read as the reverse complement.
TCGGCAGCCGCGAGTTCTCGCACAGGTAGCGGATCGGCTGCCGCATGTGTTCGGGTCCGGTCGAGCAGTTGAGGCCGATGATGTCGGCGCGCATCGACTCCAGGATCGTCATGGACGCGGCGATGTCGGTGCCGAGCAGCATGCGGCCGGACGTGTCGAGCGTGACCTGTACCTGGAGCGGGATGTCGGCGTTCATGTCGCGCAGCGCGCGGCGGATACCGACCATCTGCGCCTTGACCTCGAGGATGTCCTGGCTGGTCTCGATCAGCAGCACATCCGCGCCGCCCTCGACCAGGCCGCGCGCCTGTTCACCGAATACATCGACCAGCTCGTCGAACGTGATGTTGCCGAGCACGGGGTCGGACGTGCTGATGAGGAAGCCGGACGGCCCGATGCTGCCCGCCACGTAGCGCGGCTGATCGGGCGTCGAGAACCGGTCCGCAACACGCCGCGCGATACCAGCCGCGGTCCTGTTGATCTCGAGTACACGGTCGTCGAGGCCGTATTCCTTCAGTGTCAGCCGGTTGGAGCGGAACGTGTCCGTCTCCAGAACGTCGCAGCCGACCTCCATGAACGACGCGTGCACACCCTCGACCGCGTCCGGACGGGTGATCACCAGGTAGTCATTGCAGCCTTCGAGGCCGGGCCCGCCGAAATCGGCCTCTGTCAGGTCCAGCGTCTGCAGGCTCGTGCCCATGGCGCCATCGAATACGAGGACGCGCTGCGCCAGCCTGTCGAGATACTTCGGTCTGATCATGTGGTGTCCCGCAACAGAAAAGGCCCCGCAACAATTCGTGCGGGGCCGACAGTACGAGCGTCTCGGTTTCCCGGCACTTTAGCTTTTGGTCGGCACCCTCGCGGGGCGCCCGGCGGTAGCAAGCGGCCTACCCAAATCCATCCGCCGAACATCGTATGTATCTGGATAGTAGAGCCGGGCCGGTGCCAAGTCAACTGCGCTCAGGCCCGGATCATCGTCTCGACGTCCGTCGCACCCAGCGGGAGGGCGCCCGTCAGCACATCGCAGCCGGTGTCGGTCACCAGCACATCATTCTCGAGTCGGATGCCGGTGCCGCGGAGCGCCGCGGGCGCGTTCGTATCGGCGGCCGGTACGTAGAGGCCGGGCTCGATCGTCAGCACCATCCCCGCTTCGAGCGTGACCGGCTCGCCCGCGACCACATACTCGCCGGCATCGTGGACATCGAGGCCGATCCAGTGCGACACGCGGTGCGGGAAGTACTGCCGGTACTCCTTCTTCTCGATGATGTCATCGATCGCGCCAGCGAGCAGGCGCAGGTCGATCATGCCGGCCACCAGCACGCGCAGCGCGGCATCATCCATATCCGCAATGCTGCGACCGGCGGCGATGCACGAGATCGCCGCATCATGCGCCGCCTGCACCACGTCGTACAGCGCGCGCTGCGGTTCGCTGAACCGCCCGCTGATGGGGAAGGTGCGTGTGATGTCGGCGCAGTACATGTCCGCGCGCACGCCCGCATCGACGAGCAGCAGATCACCGCTCTTCAGCGGCGCGGAATTGGCCGTGTAGTGGAGGATGGTGGCGTTCGCGCCGGCTGCCGCGATCGTCGGGAACGCCGGACCCATGGCGCCGCGGCGACGGAAGCCGTGCTCGATCGCCGCCTCGATCTCGTATTCGTGGCGTGCCG
>JAGTUV010000037.1 GCA_018224305.1 Gemmatimonadota bacterium | reverse complement strand
ATCATCGAAGCGTCGCCGGATTTCGTGGGCACGTTCGACGTAGAGCACCGCACGCTGTTCATCAACGGGGCTGGCCGCGAGCTGATCGGCCTCGCTGCCGACCGCGACACGTCCGGGATGCTGCTGGAACAGTTCTGCACCCCCGAGACCGCGGATCTCCTCGATCGCATCGCATTGCCGGGAGCGCTCGCGGATGGTACCTGGTCGGGCGAAGCCGCGCTGCGCACGATCGCCGATGAGGAAATCCTGGCGTGGCTTACGCTCGTTGCTCATCGCGGGGTGGATGGTGATCTGATGTCCATCTCGGTCGTCGCCAAGGACGTAAGCGAGCGGCGGCTCCTCGAGGACCAGCTGCGGGAGTCTCAGAAGAAGGAGGCGGTCGGGCGCCTGGCGGGAGGGATCGCCCATGACTTCAACAATCTGTTGACGGCGATCGTTGGGCACACGGAACTGCTGCTGCCGACCGTATTCGGCATTGTCACGCAGACCGGCGGGCACATCCTGGTCGACAGCACGCCGGGCGAGGGGAGCACGTTCAGGGTGCTGCTGCCTCAGGTCGACGCCGTGACGGAGGAACGCGCCGTCGTCGTCGATCAGGAACACACCCGGGGCTCGGAGCTGGTGCTGCTCGTCGAGGATGATCCTGCCGTCCGCCGGCTGGGTTGCAGAATTCTCGAGCGCAAAGGGTACACGGTGATGGAAGCGGACTCAGGGTCGGCGGCCATTCGGCTGTTCGGGGGCATGGCGCCCTCGATTGCGCTGCTGGTCACGGATGTGGTGATGCCGGGGATGAATGGCGTCGAACTGGCGGGCCAGCTGCGGGCCATCAAACCGGACCTGCCCATCCTCTTCACGTCCGGTTACCCGGCAGACGCGATCGAGCAGATGGGCGGTCTCCAGCCCGGCACTGCCTTCCTCGAAAAACCGTTCACTCCGGCATCGCTTGCGCAGAAGGTTCGCGACGTGCTTGACGGCCGCGAAGGCTGATCGTGCTCTGGTTCCTGCTGCTGTTCCTCGTGGCCGTCGCATTCGGTGTATGGAAGAAATTCGGCCCGATTCAATGGATCTGGCTGCTCTTCGGCACGGCCATCGTCCTGGTGATCCTGTGGATCCTCATGCTGGCGTTTCTGATCGGTCCCGAGATGATCAGGACGGGACCGCCGGGAACGAGAGAGGGCGGGCTTTAGTGAGCGAGAATGTGAGGACCGCGTATCCGCCACATCATGGGCGGTCGCATCGACGATGCGAACCGGGGCGGCTCGCGGGTACGTCCGCCGCGACACCGCCCCGTACTGCCTGAGTGAAATCTACTTCGCTGCGTCGTAGCGTTTGCCGATCTCGTCCCAGTTCAGCGTGTTCCACCACGCCTCGAGATAGTCGGGACGACGGTTCTGGTAGTTGAGATAGTATGCGTGCTCCCAGACGTCGACGCCGAGGATCGGGCGGTGTCCCTTCATCAGCGGGCTGTCCTGGTTAGCCGTCGAATAGACCTCGATGCCGCTGTCGCCGGCCACCAGCCACGCCCAGCCGCTGCCGAACTGTCCGGCACCCGCTGCATTCACCTTCTGCCGGAAGTCGCTGAACGAGCCGAACTTCTTATTGATCGCGTCCGCAAGAGCACCGGTCGGTTCGCCGCCACCCTTTGGGCCCATGATCTCCCAGAACATCGCGTGATTGGCGAATCCGCCGCCGTTGTTGCGAACCGCGCCGCGGATGTCCTCCGGGATGGAATCAATGCCGCGCAACAGATCCTCGATCGACTTGCTCTGCAGTTCCGGATGTTTCTCCAGCGCTTCATTCAGTTTGTTCGTGTAGGCCGCGTGGTGCTTGCCGTGGTGGATCTCCATCGTCTTCGCGTCGATGTGCGGCTCCAGGGCATTCGTCGCGTACGGCAGATCCGGCAGCTTGAACGGATAGGGCATTTCGAACTCCTCTTGTCGGCGGAGATTGTGTGCCAGGAAGAGAGAAGCAAGATGCGCGCGCGCTCCCGCTCCGCTGTGCCGTCAACCTTCATTTACGCGGAGAACGACGGGGATGCAAGTGGCCGCTGAACCGGCAGCGCCGCCGTGTCCGGCACGGCGGCGCTGCGGAAGCTTTCGTTACGACGCGCTCTGCGTGCGCCCGTCGCGTGCGCTGCGGTCGCGACCGAAGAGCTTCTCCTCGATCTCTCCCAGCATCGTGTTGCGCGACGTGCGGCCCATGCCGAACAGTCCATCCTTCGACGCGTCCGCATGGTCCGACGCGCTGAACAGGTTCAGCCACCGGTCGAACCGCTCGCCCGCGGCCATCACCAGATAAAAGCGGTGACCCGGGCGCGATCCCGGGAGGACGATATCGATCGCAGCGGCTCCGATCGTCACCGGCATCAGCACGATGTCCTTCAAACCATCCAGCACCAGTTTGACCTGGAAGATCGCGAGGTCTCTCAACAATACGACATTCGAGTGCGACATCCGTGCAGCTCCGTTGTGGTCAACGTGTGTGTCCCGGCTTCCCTACGGGCGCGTGGGCCGATTGTTTCACCGGCTTCGTCCGGATGACCGGCCGGGCAGGCGCTTCCGACCTCTCGGCGCGGACACGGATTCTGAATCACAACACTAACGTATTACTCGGGATTCTCCATTGATCCAGGTGGTCGGTCCGAACGAAGGCTGGCCGAACGGTGCCGCATCCACCGTCAGCGTGCCGTCGAGCCGGTACGCGACCATGTTGCGTGAGACAATGCGCTGAGCGACGTCGACCAGGCCGGGCAGATCGGAGAAGCTGATGTTGATGTCAAGCGGGATGACCGTACTGCCCCCGGCGGAGAGCGGCAGGCCGAGCGGAAAGTCGACCTCGCCGGCGCGTGTACCTTCGAGGAAAACGTTACCGCGCAGTGCGGCCAGTGTGAGACCGAAGGCATTGGGATTTTCGACACGGGTCCAGATCCGGAGCGTGGCGCCCCCGAGCGGACGCGAGCTGGAGGGCCCGAGTAGCTGGAGTTGCGACGGCTGGCCCTCGGCAACCGAGAACTGGGGCGGCTGCACCATCTGGCCCAGGGTGGCGCAGCTGCCGAGGGACACGGCGGCGGCCGCAACGAAGGTGAGCGCGCGAATCGATGTCGTGGTCATTCCAGTCTCCAGTATCTGTCAGGATCGAAGCCTCAGGGGGAAGAGTGCAACCGATGTGCCCGCTGCTTCCGGGCCGCAGACACATCAGGCGTTCGTGACAGCGTGAGCCGGTGGATGCCTCGCGACATTCGGCGATAACCGCCGATCGGTCCCGAGGACGGAGCGATTGATTCCCCGAAAGACTGCCTTCACTTATAGTGGGTGGCCGCTTCAGGAGCGGGGCGGAACGCAGTAGAGGATCGTCACGCCCCTGGGGTTGCGCAATTTGAGGTGGGATTAACCCCAGGGGACGTGCCGACCTGGACCATACTATTTCTGAAGCGCCGTGGTTCCGCCGTTCATCCCGCGCACCGATCCGTTCGTCCCAGGCCTGTCATTCCGCCTCAATTACGACGGGTCCGAGCGGTCGCTGATCCATCCGGGCGACGCGGACTGACTCCGCGACCATGTGGACGAAGCCGCGAGCAGGCGCACATAACTCTAGACGCACAAACGCTCCGAAAAGTTGCACTGGCGCGGATGGCATGACCTCTGCCCGCATGAAGAACATGCACGAACGCATGGTATCGAGCGGGTGAGGAGGCGACAGGTGAGAGCGGAGTCGGGACGGACGAAGTCGTTGTGGCACGGCACAGTGGGGGATCTCTCGCGTCCTACCCTCGAGAGTGATGCGCGAGCCGATGTGTGCATCGTGGGGGCTGGAATCGCCGGGATGATGACGGCGTATCTGCTCGCCCGTGCGGGCCGGAAGGTGATAGTGCTGGACGATGGACCGATCGGTGGCGGCGAGACCGGGCGGACCACCGCGCATCTGTCGGACGCGCTGGACGACCGCTACACCGATCTGGAGCGCATGCATGGAGCGGATGGCGCGCGGCTGGCAGCATCGAGTCATCGTGCCGCGATCCAGCGCATTGCCCAGGTCGTCGAAACCGAATCCATCGACTGCGACTTCGCCTGGGTGGACGGCTACCTCTTTCCGTCCGGGAGGGACGGCGAGGAGCGTCTGTGGGAGGAAATGGAGGCGGCGCGCCGCGCAGGGGTCGCCGTGGAGATGGCGGAAGACCCTCCGTACGAACCGTTCGGCGGCAGCATGTGCCTGAGGTTCCACCGTCAGGGGCGGGTGAATTCGCTGAAGCTGCTGGACGGCCTGGCTCTGGCGGTCGAACGATGCGGGGGCCGCATTCACACGGGAACACACGTGACGGCGGTGCATGGCGGCTCACCTGTGCGGATCGAAACCGCTTCCGGAGCGACCGTGCTTGCCAGCAGTTGCGTCACGGCGACCAACTCCCCGATCACCGACTACGTGGTGACGCACGTGAAGCAGGCACCCTACCGGACCTTCGCGATCGCGGCGCGCGTCCCCCGGCAGTCCGTAGCCGATGCCCTCTACTGGGAGGATGCCGACCCCTACATATACATCCGTGTGCAGCCGGGCGAGTCACACGACTGGCTGATCGTCGGCGGTGAGGACTACAAGACGGGCCAGAAGGATGACGACGCCGAGCGGCTCGACCGTCTCGCCGGGTGGACGCGCGAACGCTTCCCCATGGTCGAGGCAGTGGAGTACAGATGGTCGGGGCAGGTACTCGAGCCGGCCGATGGCCTCGCGTTCATCGGTCCCAATCCGGACGGCGCGGAGAACGTCTTCATCATCACGGGCGATTCCGGTCACGGAATGACGCACGGTACGATCGGCGCAATGCTGCTGTGCGACATGGTGTCAGGCCGGGAGAACGAATGGTCGAAGCTGTACGACCCCAAGCGTGTCCGCATCGGCGCGGCGGCAGATCTGGCCCGCGAGAATTTGAATGTCGCGGTCCAGTTCGGTGCGTGGCTGCTGCCCGGCGACGTGCCGGACGAAACCGACATCCCGCGGGGCAGCGGGCGCGTCATCCGTCACGGTGCGCACATGCTCGCCGTTTACCGTGACGACGCTGGCGAGGTCCACCAGCACAACGCAGCATGCACGCACATGAAGTGCATCGTGAACTGGAACGACCTCGAGAAGTCGTGGGACTGCCCGTGTCACGGGTCGCGGTTCGGGCCGACGGGCGATGTGCTGAACGGGCCGGCGGTAAAGCCGCTGGAGAGACCATCCTGAGTGACGGCGGGACTGCGGGATTGGGGCGGGGGTGCAGGCGGGACTGCGACGGTGGGAATGGCGGGGCGGCGGGGAGGTCCCTGAGGCTGTCTGCCGGGGGTGGCCGCGTGTAGGTTGCGCTTTGCAATCGGGCGCAATCGGGCCACCCATGGGGCAGGTATCGCAAGCTATGACATTCGACAGTCCTCCGCGCTTTCCGCAGGGCTTTCGCTGCGCGAGTCGCAACTGCGGCATCAAGAAGACGGGGCGCGACCTTTCGTTGTTCGTGTCGGATGTCGATGCGGCGGCGGCGGCGATCTTCACACGCAACCAGTTTCCGGGCGCGCCGGTGGTGCTGGGTCGGGAGACGATCCGGGGCGGGGCCCTGCGCGCGATCGTGGTGAACAGCAGGGTCAGCAACGTAGCGACCGGCACGGAAGGTCTGGCGAACGCGCGGCGCATGGCGGCGGCGGCGGCGGCCGAGGTCGGCACAAATGCCGGACGCGTGCTCGTCAGTTCCACGGGCGTCATCGGAGTGCCGCTGCCGATCGAGAAGATCGAGGACGGTGTGCGCGGCATGATGGCGGACCTGGTGGCGGACCCGCTGGCGGGTGCAGAGGGCATCATGACGACGGACACGCATCCGAAGGCGATCTCGACGTCCGTCGGTGATGCGACGATCACGATCATCGCGAAGGGGTCGGGCATGATCGAGCCCGACATGGCCACGATGCTCGCCTACATCTTCACGGATGCGACCCTGCCGGCGCCGACGCTCGACCGCATGCTGCGCGACGCGGCGTTCCTCTCATTCAACATGCTTTCCGTCGATACGGATACGAGCACGTCGGATACGTGCGTCATCATGGCAAACGGTCTTGCGGGCCGCGTCGATGAGGGCGCGTTCGGCGATGCGCTGCAGGCTGCGTGCATCCGCATGACGGAGATTCTCGCGCGGGACGGTGAGGGTGCGACGAAGCTGCTGCGCGTGACGGTGCGCGGCGCGGCCACCGTTGAAGATGCTCGTCGAGTCGCGAAGTCACTCGTCAACTCACCGCTCATCAAGACAATGGCGCACGGCGCGGATCCCAACGTGGGCCGGATCCTGATGGCCATAGGCAAGTGCTTCGATGTATCCATCGATCACGACAGCGTGCTGGCGTCCATCAACGGGATACCCGTTGTCGAGAATGGCATGCGTGCGACGTTCGAGGACGCGCGCGTGCGCGAGACGCTCGCAGCGGATGTGGTGGACCTGGAGGTGGACCTCGGGGCGGGAACCGCGGAAGCGACTGCGTACGGCTGCGACCTCACGGCCGGCTACGTGGAAGAGAACGCGGCGTACTACTCGAGCTGATCCGGGCCTCCTCCGTCACCGGAGGGCGTGACTACGCAGTTTTCGGCGGGTTTGTACGTATCCGCTACGAGTCCGAGGACGTCCCATACCCGGTATCCTCCAGTAACGACCCTTCGAGGAGGACATCATGCTCACGCGCATTGCCGCCGTTGTGCTCCTGACGGCCCTGTACGCCTGTGACTCTCCGACCGGCCCGTCCGATAAGTCCGCCACGCTGGAGGCGCAGCTGCCCTGGGACCGACTCCACGGCCGCCTCGCGTTCATCACTGACGGCTGCGGGGGCAGAGCACACGGCTGCGCCGGTACGATCCATATCGCTGACGTCGGCAGTCGGAGTGTACGGGAGCTCGTTCAGCTCAGCGGACTCACTGCGACGAGGAGCGTCGTATTCGCTCCGGACGGCGGATCTGTCACTGCGTCGGTGTTTTCTGCGAATCCGGCAGGAGACAATCTGGCATACCGTCTGGTCTCGGTCGCCCTGGATGATCCCGAGCCCGTGCTGTTGCGGCCGGATCCGCCATTCGAGCATCAGGCGAACTTCGGCTGGTCGCGCGATGGACGGCTGGCGCTGGTCAGGACGGTACAACTCGACGACGGTACCTACCGATCGGATGCGATCACGGTTGATGACCTGGTCCTGCCGCCCGTTGACGGTTGGCCGGCCGGGCTCAGCCGGATCACCTGGTCGCCGGACGGCTCGGAGATCGTCATGGCGATGCGCACGCAGCGGCCGGCGCCGCTGCTTTACGCGATATCCGTCCCGGCGGGGATCGTAACCGACCTCATGGCTGACGCCTATTCGAGCGATGACTACGCCAGTGAGCCCGACTATTCACCGGACGGCGCCAGGATCGCATACACGGAGTCCACTGGAGGCGCAATCTGGCTGGTGGACCGGGAGAGCGGTACGCGCACCAGACTGACAATTGGCAACGACCGCGCTCCCATCTGGGCGCCGGATGGCTCCATGGTCCTGTTCATCCGCGACGGCCAACCGCACATCGCCGATGTCGGGACGGGGGCTGTGACGCGTCTGACACGACAGCAGGTCACCGCGGCAGCGTGGGCATGGTAGGTCACCAGCCGCGCCCATTGCAGACCGTAGCTGGCGAGCGATTTGCGCATGGGGACGCGCGGCGTGATGGCCCGGCGAACGGAGGAGCAGAATGGACGCGTGGCAGATCTATATCGAGGAGTTCCGGCCGCGGGGTGAGCGGGCGGCGGCCCAGGAGGTTGGCCGCGACCAGCTGCTGTCGGAGGCGGCGCATGAGGCGTATCGGGCGGCGGCCGACCGTCTCACGCGGGACCACGGCTGGGAGGACGAGCACACGCTCGTGGTCATGCGCGGCCTCAATGGCGCTGTGCGGGAGTGGATATCGCGCCCCGGCGCGGACTGGGACGCGCTGGGTGCGGAGCTGCGTCGGCGGGAGGACGAACTGAGGAACGGGTTTCCGGACGGCGATGGGAACGTGATGCCGCGGGGAGGAATGACGGATCCTGCCTGACCGGTGGAGTGCGGGGGCAGGCTGGCGAGGTCCGGCTGAATTGCGTCTACCACCTTGATTTTTTGCTTAAAACCGGGTAGGCTTGTATTGCTGTGGAGGTCGGTGCGCCCCAACCGGCGTACTGACCT
>JAGTUV010000036.1 GCA_018224305.1 Gemmatimonadota bacterium | reverse complement strand
GGCGTACACACCGATCGGTCGGCTCTGGTCCGACGCGTGCGTGGCTGGATGCAGGGTGTTCGCAGCGGACGCCCGATCCGATTGGTCCACCGGAGGAATGATGCGCTTCGCAATCACGGGTTCGACAGGTCTCGTTGGCAGCGCGCTGACCCGCTTCCTGCGGGATGGCGGACACCACGTCACGCGCGTCGTGCGGGCCTTCGGCGGGATGCCGGCGTCCGAGCGCGCCGTCGTGTGGCACCCTGATGAGGGCGTGATCGAAAAGGACGGCCTCGAGGACCACGATGTCGTCATTCACCTCGCCGGCGAGAGTATCGCGGGCGTGTGGACGGACGGAAAGAAGCGCCGGATCCGCGAGAGCCGAGTCCGCGGCACCAGGCTGATCGCCGAAACGCTCGCCGGTCTCGAGCGTCGCCCGCGCACGCTGATCTCCGCATCCGCTTTCGATATCTACGGCAGCCGGCCGCCGTCGGAGCAGGTCGATGAAAACAGTGAGCCGGGGTCAGGCTTTCTTGCCGACGTCATCGTCGCGTGGGAAGCATCGACACAGGCCGCCAGCGATGTCGGGATACGCGTGGTCCACACCCGCTTCGGCAACGTACTGAGCAGCGAGGGCGGCATGCTCGGTGTCCTGCTGCCACTGTACCGGCTGGGACTCGGCACGAAGTTCGGAGATGGACGGCAGTACTGGCCATGGATCGCGATCGACGACGTGCCGCCTGCGATGCTACATGTTCTGGAGAGGCCCGAGATCGCGGGGCCCGTCAACTTCGTTGCGCCCGGGCAGGTGACGAATGCCGAGTTCACCGACGCGGTGGCGGCCGTGGTCGGCAGGCCTTCGTTCCTGAAGCTGCCGGCCTTCGCCGCGAAGCTGGCGCCGGGCGGAATGGCCGAAGAGCTGCTGCTGCGCGGGTCACGCGTCGTGCCGAAAAAGCTGATCGAAAGCGGCTACGCGTTCAGGCACCCCGAGCTGCGGCCGGCGCTGAAGGCAATGCTGGCATGAGTGCAGGCCGAGGCGGTCGAGCGCCGTGCGGGAGTGGAACGCCAGCAGTCGGTGTCGGGGTCCCATACGCCCCAGTATGGACATCGTTGCCGGGCTGGGGCACCAGTGCTAGTTTCAGCGGAATATGCGGCCGAACAGGCATGCGGGAGAGGGCATGAGCACGGAACAGACGCGCGGATACGCGCCCGCCGGCAAGGACAGTGGCGTGGTGAAGTCGAAGGGGACGGCGCGGCTGCCGATCCTGGATGGCGAAGCCCTGCCGCTGGGTGCCCGCAAGCCGGAATGGCTGAAGGTGCGGTCACCGGGCGGATCGAACTACCTGCGGCTGAAGAAGCTGATGCGCGGGCAGCGGCTGCACTCCGTGTGCGAGGAGGCGGGCTGTCCGAACATTGGCGAGTGCTGGGAGGCCGGTACGGCGACGTTCCTGATCCTGGGCGATGTGTGCACACGCGCGTGCAAGTACTGCGCGATAGCGCACGGCATGCCGACGGAGCTGGACTGGGATGAGCCGCGGCGGGTGGCGGAGTCCGTGGAGGCGCTGGAGCTGGAGCACGTGGTGATCACGAGCGTGAACCGCGACGAGCTGGCGGATGGCGGTGCGGCGATCTTCGCGGAGACGATCCGGCTGTGCCGGGAGAAGCGTCCGGCGATGACGATCGAGGTGTTGATCCCGGACTTCAAGGGGGACGAGGCGGCGCTGCGCCTGGTGGTGGATGCGCGTCCGGACATTCTGAACCACAACCTGGAGACGGTGGAGCGGCTGCATCCGTGGGCGCGGCCGGGCGGCCGGTACTGGCGGAGCATCTCGTATCTGGGTGCGGCGAAGGTGATGGACCCGACGATGCTGACGAAGTCGGGAGTGATCCTGGGGATGGGCGAGACGGGCGAGGAGATCCGGCAGGCTCTGGAGGATCTGCGGAAGGCGTCGGTCGACATCATCACGCTGGGGCAGTACCTGCGGCCGACGATCCATCACGCGCCGGTGGCGCGGTGGGTGACGCCGGCCGAGTTCGCGGAGTGGAAGCGGATCGGCGAGGAGGAGATCGGGTTCCGCCATGTGGAATCCGGCCCGCTCGTGCGCTCGAGCTATCATGCCGAGAAGCAGGCGCGGACGGTGACGGCGGGGGGTGTGGGCGAGATCACGAACATTCTGGAAGCGGACGTCCCGGCGCCGGCGGAGGTCATTGGACCGGCCAAGGCGCTCGTGCAGATAGAAGGAATGAAGCGCGCTGCCGGCTGAGCCAGCCGAGGCGCCCGGTCGGATTTTCATTCCCGTTCATGGCGGATCGGAAGTCGTGAACGGGAATGAGTGCGTCCGGCCGGTACGCATGACGCTACAAGGAGAAGTGATGGCGAAGACCAGACCGGCTGCCGCGCGGGACAGGGGCGAGCAGTCATCCAACGGTCAGACTTCCCGCGGCAAGGGGGGCGGTGGAGATAGCGCGCGCCAGGCGGGCGACGGGGCGGCGGGCAGCGCGTCCGGTGATCCGGGCGGCAGTGTGAACGGCGCTGAGATCCCGTCGAGCAACGAGCCCGCGGCCGACCGCATTGACGGCAAGTCGCTGGACGGCCTGGAGCGCGATCGGCTCCAGGAGATGCTCTACCAGATGCTGCTGGGGCGCCGCTTCGAGGAGAAGACGGCGGAAGCGTACGCAATCGGGAAGATCGGCGGTTTCTGCCATCTCTACATCGGGCAGGAGGCCGTCACGGTCGGTGCGTTCGAGCCACTGCGTCCGGACGACTACGTGATCAGCGCGTACCGCGAGCACGTACAGGCGCTGGTGAAGGGGATCACGCCGCGCGCGGTGATGGCGGAGCTGTATGGTCGCGCCGATGGCTGCTCGGGTGGCAAGGGCGGCTCGATGCACCTGTACAGTGCGGAGCACAACTTCATGGGCGGCTGGGGCATTGTCGGCGGCCAGGTCCCGCTCGGCACCGGGTACGGCTGGGCCATCAAGTACCGGGGCGAGGACAAGGTCGCGCTGTGCTTCATGGGCGAGGCCGCGGTGAACCAGGGCGCGTTCCACGAGTCGCTCAACATGGCCGCACTGTGGAAGCTGCCGGTGATCTACATCGTGGAGAACAACCGGTTCGGCATGGGCACCGCGTGGGAGCGAGCGTCGTCGCTGTACGACATCAGCCAGAAGGCGAGTGCGTACGACATGCCTGCGGCGGTTGCGGACGGCATGGATGTGTTGAACATGCGGAAGGTCGTGAAGGAGGCGGTTGATCGTGCGCGCACGGAGAAGACGCCGACGCTGATCGAGGCGCGCTGCTACCGCTTCATGGGCCACTCGATGTCCGACCCCGTGCATGGCGTCTATCGCACGAAGGAGGAGGTCGAGGAGCACAAGGAGCTGGATCCGATCCGCCGCTTCATCGATCAGCTGAAGAACGCGTCACTGCTGACGGAGGACGAGCTGCAGGCGATCGACAAGCGTGTGCGCGAGGAGGTCGATGACGCGGCGGAGTTCGCCGAGAACTCGCCCGAGCCGGCCGCGGACGCGCTCTACAGCAACGTCTACGCATCGGAGGATGTGGCCGGCCGTCTGTACTTCGACGGGCGGCGGTGAGCGATCATGGCGACAATCACGTATCGCGAGGCGATCAACCAGGCGCTCGCGGAAGAGATGGAGCGCGACGAGGACGTCTTCCTGATGGGCGAGGAAGTCGGTCTCTACAATGGCGCGTACAAGGTGTCGAAGGGTCTGCTCGACCGGTTCGGTGAGCTGCGCGTGGTCGACACGCCGATCACGGAGCTCGGCTTCACGGGCGTGGGCGTCGGCGCCGCGATGGTGGGGCTGCGGCCGGTCATAGAGTTCATGACGCACAACTTCGCAATGCTGGCGTGGGACCAGGTGTTCAACAGCGCAGCGAAACTGCACTACATGAGCGACGGCCAGTTCAAATGTCCGATCGTCTTCCGCGGCCCGAGCGGTGCCGCGCTGCAGCTGTCCGCGCAGCACTCGCAGGCGCTCGAGTCCACGTACTCGCACTTCCCCGGCCTCAAGGTGTGCACTCCGGCGACGCCGGCGGACGCGAAGGGTCTGCTGAAGGCCGCGATCCGCGATGACGATCCGGTGGTCTTCATGGAGGGCGAACTGCTGTACGCGATGAAGGGTGAGGTTCCCGACGAGGAGGACTTCATCGTTCCGCTCGGCGTCGCGGACGTCAAGCGCGAGGGCAGTGACGTCAGCATCATCACTCACGGCAAGATGGTGCACGTCTGCCTGCAGGCCGCACAGAAAATGGAGAAGGACGGGATCAGCGCGGAGGTCGTGGACCTGCGCTCGCTGCGCCCGCTCGATGTCGAAGCGATCCTGAAGAGCGTCCACAAGACCAACCGCGTGGTGTACGTGGAAGAGGGATGGGCGTACGTGGGGATCGGTGCACAGATCGTCGACATCATCCAGGACGAGGCATTCGATTATCTCGACGCGCCGGTCGGCCGCGTGACGCAGGCGGACGTGCCGATGCCGTACGCGAAGCAGCTGGAAAAGCTGGCCAAGCCGTCGGCGGAGCGGGTCATCGAAGCCTGTGAGAAAGTGCTCTACCGGTAGCGGGAAGTCGATCCAGCACGCCGCGACATCGGAAATCGGGAGAACGAGATGGCAACCAAGGTCCACATGGAGGCGCTGTCCCCTACGATGGAGGAGGGGCAGCTCGTCAAGTGGCTGAAGAGCGAGGGCGACGCCATCAGTGAGGGCGATGTCCTGGCGGAGATCGAGACCGACAAGGCGACGATGGAACTCGTCGCGCGCGGCAGCGGCGTGCTGCAGAACATCACGCTGAAGGATGGCCAGACGGCGCCGGTCGGCGAGGTCATCGCGGTCATCGCCGCGGAGGGTGAGGAGGTCGAAGCGAAATCGGGCTCCGGTGCGGCCGGGGTCGCGAAGGTTGATGACGCCGGGTCGGATGATGACGCGGATGACGACGCTGCCGGTGATGACGCGCTCGATGATGACGCGCGGGCCGGAGAGGACGACGACGAGGCGCGGAAGCCGGCCGCGAAGCAGGACCGACCGGGACCCGGGAAGGAAGTACCGGCGAAGTCGCGCGAGGAGCGCGGCAATGGCGACGTGCGCGTGAAGGCGTCGCCGCTGGCGCGGCGGCTGGCGGAGGAGTCGGGCGTCGAGTTGTCGGCGGTGGAAGGCACGGGTCCGGGCGGCCGTATCACGAAGCGCGACATCGAAGCAGCGGCGCAGGCGGGGCCGTCGGCGAAGCAGGGCGCGGATGCCGGGGCCGAACCGTCCGCAGCGGCGCCTGCGGCTGCGCCACGGGTGGCGCGCGGTCCGGACACGGAGGAAGTGCCACTGACGCAGATGCGGAAGACCATCGCGAAGCGGCTGGCGCAGTCGATCGGTCCGATCCCGACGTTCTACCTGACCATCGAATGCGACATGACGCGCACGATGGAGCTGCGCGAACGTGCGAACCGCGCGCTCGAGAAGGAGGGCGTGAAGGCATCGATCAACGACTTCATCATCAAGGCAGTCGCAGTGGCACTCGCACGGCATCCGGAAGTGAACGCCTCATGGGGAGACAGCGTGATCGTGCGACACCACCGCGTGCACATCGGCGTGGCGGTCGCCGTGGAGGACGGACTGATCACTCCGATCGTACGGGATGCGGACGCGAAGCGTGTGCGTGACATCGCGGTCGAGGTGAAGGAGCTGGCAGGCCGCGCACGCGAGAAGAAGCTGAAGCCGGAAGAGTATACGGGCGCGACGTTCTCCGTGAGCAACCTCGGCATGTTCGGCATAGTGGAGTTCACGGCCATCATCAACCCGCCCGAATCGGGCATTCTCGCGGTCGGTGCGGTCGAGGAGAAGGTGGTCGTGGAGGATGGCGAGATGGTGGTGCGTCCACGCATGCGCATGACCATGAGCTGCGACCACCGCGTCGTCGATGGCGTCATGGGCGCGAAGTTCCTGCAAACGCTGCGGGAGTTGATCGAGGACCCGATGATGATGATTGCCTGAAGCACGGAGACGCGCGTGTCTGGCTTCAGGTGAAGTCGAGAATGCGGGCCCTTTGGAACCAGCGAAAAATCAGGGGTGATGACGTGGCGGACAATTTTGATCTGATCGTGATCGGTGCGGGACCGGGCGGATACGTTGCCGCAATCCGCGGAGCGCAGCTGGGGATGAGCGTTGCGTGCGTGGAGGTCGGTGACGCGCCGGGCGGACTGGGCGGCGTGTGCAACAACACGGGCTGCATCCCGACCAAGGCGATGCTCGAGAGCGCGAAATACGCAAAGAAGGCCGGCTCGCTGAAGGACTTCGGCGTAAACGTCGGCGAGGTAACGCTGGACATTGCGGTAGCGTCGAAGCGCGCGAGCAGCGTAGCGTCGCAGGGCGCCAAGGGCGTCGCCTTCCTGTTCAAGAAGAACAAGATCGAGTCGATCACCGGCTGGGGCCGCCTCGCGGGCGGCGGCAAGGTCGAGGTCGAGGGCAAGGACGGGAAGCGCACGCTGACCGGTAAGAACATCATCATCGCGACGGGCTCGCGGCCGCGCGACCTGCCGATCCTGAAGTTCGATGGCAAGCGGGTGTGGAGCAGCGACCAGGCGGTATTCCCGAAGGAGCTGCCGGCGTCGATCGGCATCATCGGTGCGGGCGCGATCGGGATGGAGTTCGCGGACGTGTACAACGCGTTCGGCTCGAAGGTCACGGTGATCGAGGCGCTGGAGCAGGTGCTTCCGCTGGAGGATGCGGACTGCTCGAGTGTCGTCGAAAAGAGCTACAGGAAGCGCGGCATCGACATCATGACGGGCGCGCGCCTGGAGAAGGCGGATGTCGGCAGCAAGAACGTGAAGCTGCACGTGAAGGGCAAGGACGGGAAGATGCAGGAAGTGACGGTCGATGTCGTGCTCGTCGCGGTCGGGCGAGCACCGATCATCGATGACATCGGGCTCGACAAGGCGGGCGTGAAGACGGAGCGCGGCGCGATCGTGGTTGATGACAGCCTGCAGACGACGGCAAAGAACGTGTACGCGGTCGGCGACGTGGCGAAGCCGCCGCTGCTCGCGCACAAGGCATCACACGAGGGGATCGCCGTCGTAGAGCACATCGCCGGCGTCGGCCACGGCATGGTGGATTATGACAACATCCCGAACGTGACGTACTGCCATCCGGAGGTCGCCAGTGTCGGGCTGACGGAGAAGGCCGCGAAGGAGAAGGGTCTCGACATCGAGGTCGGCTCCTTCCCGTGGAGCGCGAACGGTCGCGCGCGTACGTCCGGCGAGACGGAGGGCTTCGTCAAGATCATTCGCGACAGGAAGTACAGCGAGATCCTCGGCGCGCACATCGTCGGTCCGAGCGCCAGTGAGCTGATCGCGGAGTTCGTGGTCGGCCGCCATCTCGAGAGCACGGTCGAGGAGATGGAGAAGGCGATACACCCGCACCCGACGCTGTCGGAGGCGATCGCCGAGGCGGCGCTTGCAGCGCTCGGCCGCGTGATACACATGTAGACGAAATAGAACGTGTGTAAGAAAGGCGAGCAGGGGATCCGGGAAATATGGAGACCGACTTCCGCCGAGTCGAGGGCTCCTGTCGTATCCCGGAATCTCCCAGCTCCTCGGAATAGCTCTGCTATGCCGTCGTCGCTGCTCCTTGCCAGCGGCGCGCATCCGCACTCTCGGTGCTCAACAATCAGCCGCTACAGTCCACTAGCTGGAAGCGGAGTCCTTCCCGGTATTCTCATCACCGCCGACGCTCGTGGTCGGCGTCCACGACGGTGGATCGCTCGCGGGAAACGAGTCCTCGGACGCTTCGGTCACCACATCATCGCCGTGCGATGAGTGCTCTTCGTGCACCGGACGCCCTTCCGTCGCGTGACGCTTCGCCGTCTTCGCGCGCTCCGCATCGGTCTCGCTGTCACGTGCCGGCCGCGCGGTTGCGGGCTGCTGCTCCTCATTCTTCTTCACGACGCCTCCTCTGGTGGGGTATCCCCCGGGAGAAGGTCAAGAACGGTGCCGGCGGGGCGATCTCCACCGCCGCGTGGAACCGTAACACCGCCGCGTGGAGCGTGATCCCACGCAGTGACGGTCGGTCTCAGGCGGTGACCGTGATGCTGCCGACGCTTCCCTGCACCACCCTGCCGACGATAACGGCCACGGGTGTAAGCTCGGAGGTCAGTTCCGCAATGAGCGCATCGACGCGCTCGGCGGGCACGGCGATGAGGAGGCCGCCGGACGTCTGAGCGTCGCAGATGAGCAGTCGCTGGACTTCGGTCAGGGCGTCGTCCCAGGCGACGTCGGGCGACACATCCTCGAGGTTCCGCCGCGTGCCGCCGGACATGCAACCGGCGGCCGCGAGCTCGGCGGTCTCCGGCAGGAGCGGCACCGCCCCGGCATCGACGATGGCTGCCACGCCGCTCGCGCGCAGCATGTTGCGCAGATGGACGAGCAGGCCGAAGCCGGTGACGTCGGTTGCGGCTGACACGCCAACGCGCAGCATGGCCTCAGCGGCACCGCGGTTCAGCGTGGTCATGCACGCGACGGCGTCGCGCACGGCATCGTCCGACGCAATGCCGCGTTTGATGGCCGTGGCGATGACACCGGTGCCGATCGGTTTCGTCAGGACCAGCACGTCACCCGCGAGCGCGCCGCTGTTGCGCGTGATCAGCGCAGGGTCCGCTTCGCCGATGACGCACATGCCAAACTTCGGCTCGGCATCATCGACGGAATGGCCGCCAATGACGGCGATACCCGCCTCGAGCGCGATGTCGCCGCCGCCGCGGATGATCTCCTCCAGGATGCCGCTGCCGAGGAGGTCGCGCGGGAAGCCGACCAGGCTGAGTGCAAAGCGCGGTCGCGCGCCCATCGCATACACATCCGACAGCGCGTTCGCGGCCGCAATGCGACCGAAGTCGTAAGGATCATCCACGATCGATGTAAAGAAATCGACGGTCGCCACGAGCGCGCGACTCTCGTCGATCCGGTAGACCGCTGCGTCATCGGATGTGCTCGCATCGATGAGCACGGCCGGATCCGCGTACGGCACCAGGCTGCGCAGCACTGCCGACAGTTCCGCCGATCCGAGCTTGCACGCGCAGCCGGCACCGTGAGAGAGCTGCGACAGGCGTACGGGCTGATTGGGCTGTGTCGTCTGCGAGTTCGTCATGCTGCCATAGTAAGCGAGGTCCGCGGAGTGCGCGAGCGCGCGACAGGGAACGATGCTTGCCTCATTCCGAGCCGAGCGGCACCGGGTCCGTCGAGCGAATAACCTGCCATCACTGCGACTGTTTTCCGGATGAGGCCTGTTTCCCGGAAAACAGTTCGCATGGTGTCACGCGAGGCCGAGGAATGGCGTCGGCGCCCGTGATCTCCCTTCCCTAGTAGTGGCAGCCACTTAGCCTGCACCCCCCACATTTGTTTGCAAACGGCCGGAACCTGCGGCCCCGTTGTGGCAGTACCACGGGGTGAACCGGTGCAGCACTGCGCGGCCGGTGCCGGGTCTGACGACGAGACGGGGCGGACTGGCGAACTCCTTCAATGGGGGCAGGCATGCGACGGTTGACGGGCATGCGGGCGTGGAGCACGGCGGCACTGCTGGTCGTGCTCGGAACGGCCGGCTGCGGCACGAAGCATCACCTGGGACGCTATGACTTTGCCGGGCGCACACTGGCGATCGTGCATGTGACGCCATCGTCGAGTGATCTGCGCATGGGCACGTACTCGGCCGATGCCGATGACCCGGTCGGGGCGGTACTGGCCGCGGGTTCTCGGCTGGCGGTGGAAGTCGAGGGGCGACGCGTACGGACGCGGCTGGACAGTGCGGCGGCGCGGGTATCGATCGGGACGCGCATGGCGGACCGCACGGCGGAGCGAGCGACGATGTACCTGGGTGCGCGCCGGGTGCCGGCGCCGTCGTCGGCGGACTACGTGCTCGACCTGAGGGTGCGCAGCTACGGCGTGAGCGCACGCAACTGGCAGTCGGCGGCGCGTCTGTATCTCGAGGCTGACGTAGTGCTGCTCGATGCGGCGACGGGTGTGGAGATCTGGACCACGCGAGTGAACGGCTGGAATACGATCACTCCGCGGGTCGCCAGTTCGGGAGAGATTCCGCGTGACATCATCACGGCAGCGGGACTGCTGACGGTGTCGGTGGAAGATCTGGAGCGCACCCTTCAGCGGGTGGTGGACGTGTCGGCGGACGCCGTCACGGATGAACTGCGCGAGAAGCTCCGCGACGTGAGGCGGGACCAGATCGCACGTCGCTAGCCGGCCGCTGATGGATCGGTGCGGTCGGCGCCCACCGCTGAACCCCGGCTGGCGCTGGCGACGGTCCGCGTTTGATCGCGCCGTTTCAGTTGGCGCCGACGCGGATCGATTCGTCGAGAGTGCCGGGGCGGGCTTCCGTCGCGGGCAGCCACAGGGTGAGGCATGAGCCGGCGCCCTGCTCCGTTCGCACTGTGAGGTCACCACCCATCAGGCGCGCGAGCTGCCGGCTGATGGTCAGACCGAGGCCTGTGCCGCCGTGCGCGCGCGTGCGTCCGGCAGCGGCCTGGACGAACGGCTGAAAAACCTCCACCGCTTCTTCGGCGCTCATGCCGATCCCCGTATCTTCCACTTCCACGATCGTCCACGGTCCGCTGCCGTCAACCGCCGTGCCTGGAGCCTGCTCCGCGCTGCCGCACCGGACGGAGATACGTCCGCCGTCCCCGGTGAACTTGACGGCATTGGAGAGCAGGTTGGCCAGGATCTGGCGCACGCGATCCACGTCACCGACATAGGAGATGTCCGTGCGGCCGCATTCGTTTGTCAGGCTCAACCCCTTCTCTTCCGCCTGAAGCGCGAGCAGGGATACGGCGTCCGCGACGGCGCCGCGTATGTTGGACTTGTGGTGTTCGACGGTCATGTGGCCGGCCTCGATCTTGGCGAGGTCGAGGACATCGTTGATGAGAGTGAGCAGGTGCCTGCTGCTGGCGCGCACGCGACGCACATGGTGAAGCTGTTCCTCGTTGAGCCCGCCGCTGATGCCCATGTCGAGCAGCTCGGCATAGCCGATGATGGCATTGATCGGAGTGCGAAGCTCGTGGCTCATGCTGGCGAGGAACTCCGACTTCGCGCGGTCCGCGGTCTCAGCCGCCCGGCGTGCCGACTCCGCTTCGCTCGTTCGCTGCGCGAGGTCCTCATTGAGCGTCTCGAGCTCCGCTGCCTGCTCCTGCAGGTGGCCGGCCTGAACGCCGAGTTCGTCCACGAGCGCCTCGGCCTCGTCCGTGCGCTCACGGGCGAGGGCACGGGCGGCCTCGGCCTCCGCGAGCGCGGCAGCCAGCTGCGTGTGCATCGCCTGAACGGTGCGGGCGAGGGTGTCAGCGCGCTCCGCGGCGCTGCGGTCCGCTGACGCGCGAACCTCGGCCGCGGCGGTGACCCGCTCCTGGCGGAAAAGGGCTCCGAGCAGCGTGAGGGCCGGGTGGAGCGCGGACAGATCGATCTCGCGTGAGCCGGCTCCAATGATGATCGCCACACAACCGGGCGCTGCCATTCCCCGGACGGGCTTCAGGGAGCCGTCGTCGATCGGCAGCTCGCCGGTGTACCCGCCACTGCGGGTGCATGCATCGAGAAACTTCCGCCATGCGGCCGCGTGGCGGATGGTCTGGCGGAATCCGGGCGCGGGCAGGAGCACGCCCAGTTCGGGGTCCGGCGCGAACATGATGAGATCGTCAGCGCCGAGACGGCGTGCGAAAACCGCGGCGGATGCCGGCCGTTGCGCGGGATCGGCGAACGCCGCGAGGAGGTCGTCGATGGGCCCCCCCGGCGTCATGGTCACCGGGGCAGAACGCACACGACCGCGGTGCAGTTGTGGAAGCCGCTGAACTGGCCCTCCGCCTGTGCGATCTGACCGTACGTGTTGAAGCCCGCAAACTGCACATCGCCCAGTTCGTTCTGCACTGCAGCGAGCTCCTCGCCGAACCCGTCGCCGAGCCGGAGCCGCGTGGCCACACAGTCGAACAGGAGGGCGACGGCGGGCTCGTGGCCGTCCAGCTGTTCCAGCGCAGAGCGCGTCGCGGCCGCGGCCGCCTCGGCGGCGGAGCCGGAACCCGTCGTCATGATGCATGATGTCGTACCGGCCGGCACATCGGCCGCGCAGGACACAGCACCGTCCTCGTGGACGGCGAGCGGCACACGCAGGCGGAAGCCGTCGGCGGACTCGACACCGAGCACGTTGTGAAGAAAGAACGGCACGGGCGCGGCGTGGTCGAATGTCTGGCCCGTCGCGGCCGCATGGGCGTCGAACACGTCGGCGGCGGGCATCGCGTTCAGGCTGCCCAGTCGCATGCCTTCCGCGTCGGTCACCCGCATGCGCTCGACGCCCGGCGTCCAGCCATGACTCACGCCGATACCGACCGGCTTGTTGGTCAAAATCTCGAGCGCCACCGCAGCATCATGAACGACCTCCGTGCCATGGAAGACGACGGTATGCTCGAAGCGCGCATCATCACCGGCACCGCCGCCGAAGAAACGGTAGACGCCGCCGGTCAGGAGCGTGAGGCGATCGACCAGCTCGTCCGCGTAGCCGGCCAGCGCATCGATCAGCACGAGAGCCGAGCGATACCGGAAGCCACCGGCCTCCAGTCCCGAGAAGCCGCTGACGAGGTTGCCGGCGGCAGTGTCCCGATCCTCGCGCAGGCCGCGGCCGAGCGACGCATTGAACTCTGCCTCCGGGTCGTGCAGTGCGAGCACGCACGTCATGCCGACCCCCGACTGCGCGCTCGAGAACTCGCCGGCCGACGAGCAGCCGACCAGCACACCGGGCTCGCACGCCGCAGTCAGTGCCGTGAGCAGCTCGCCGTGATCCTGGTCCGGGGTGGCGAACACCACCAGCGCGTGCGGTGCATCGCCGTCCAGCTGACGGCGGACCTCGCCGCCCAGCATGTCGCCCGCCTCACGACCGGTCCTGTCCGTCTGTGCAATGGCTGCGCGCATCAATTGAATGCTCCCTGTAGAGGACCACGGCGATCCGGCCGGTTCGGCGGAAATGGATATACAGTGCAAGTGCCGTGCTCGGCACAGGTTAGGTCGAAAGGCGGCCATGGGGGAGATCCCTCGAGGCCGGCCCGCCTTGCGTCGTCGCGGGACCGTGCGCATCGTGGATCGGACCCGGTCCCTGCCGCGGGGCCTGCCCGCCGGGTCCATGAGACCACAGCCGAGTCTGCATCCTTTCGTCGTGCCGCGGCGCTGCCCGCGACGAAAGGCAGCACTACCCCCGAGCACGGTGAGTGACAACGTGAGTGCGTCACCCGGCAGGCACAGCCACGACATCGACGAGCTCACGCAACGGGAGTTGGGCGAGGCGTGGTCACGGTCAACGGACAGCGGCCCGTTCGGCATAGCGCTGTCCGGCGGCGGAATCCGCAGCGCGACGTTCAGCCTGGGACTGCTCCAGGGACTCCAGCGCGCCGGATTACTGCAATGCTTCGACTACCTCTCGACCGTCTCGGGCGGCGGGTACACCGGCGCGTTCTGGTCGGCGTGGCGGCTGCCCGTGCGTGGCAACGCCACGATGCTGCCGGCCGGCGACCGTATCGGCGCGGAGCATCCGGCCGTCCGTCACCTGCGGGAGTTCAGCAATTTCCTGAGTCCGCGCCTTCAGCTTCTCAGCTACGATACGGGGCGACTCGTGGTAGCACCGCTCGCGGGCGCGGTGCCGTCACTGATCGTTGCACTGTCGGTGATCGTCGTCACTCTCGTTGCATGGTCGCTGCTCGCGTGGCTGCTGATCGGGCCGCACGTGACTGCGTCGTTCGGCGTGCTCGCGGGCACGCTGGTGGTGACGCTGGTGACATTCGAAGTCGCGTGGAAGCGACGTGAGGCGAGCAACGCCCCGAAGCTCGAGATGACATACGTGCTCGCATCCTTTGCGGCGTCCGGCATCGTGCTCTGGAGCTGGACCATGCTGCGGCCGGAAGGCGTGCAGTTCAACATGCACGGGCTGCCGCTCCACGAGGGGAACCGGGATCTGTTCGCTCCTGCACTGGCATGCGCAGCCGGTGTGCTGACACTCGTGCTTGCCCGCGCATTCGCCTCGCGGTGGATCGATTCGCCGGAGCGCGAGCGGATGCGCGGAGCGCTGGACCGTGTGCTGTCGCGCCTGCTGTTCGTGGCCGCCGCATGGTCGGTCATCGCAGGGCTGTGGGTGCTGGGAATGCACCTGCCGCGCATCGCGGGAGCGCCGCTCGCGAACGCGAGCTGGTTCGGTGCGCTGCTCAGCACGTTGACCGGTGTGTTCCTGTGGGCACGCGGGCGGCTGCAGCAGCAGCCGAACAAGCCGGCGGGCGACAGCATGCTGGCGAAGCTGAAGCCGCGTCTCCCGCAGGTGCTGGCCTACGCGGTCGTCACGCTCGCGGTGCTGATGATGGTGGTGTCCCTCGCGTGGTGGCAGGCACAGGAGACGTGGACGGTCGCGGGCATGGAGGCAGTGCGCGCCTTCGTGATCGCGGCACTGCTCGTCATCGCGCTCGCCGCGTTCCTGTTCCATCCCAACCGTCTGGGCCTCCACGAGTTCTACCGCAGCCGGCTGGCGCGTGCATATCCCGGCGCGGCAGCTCAGCACTCGGCCGTTTCGCACGAGAACGCCGCGCGCACGAACATGAACGCGCGCGCGACCGAGGAACAGCCGGGCGATGACTTTCCCATCACCGATCTGGCGACAAACCGCCCGGTGCATCTGGTGTGCTGCGCGGCGAACGACCTGACACCGTTCGAGCCGCTCGCATCGCTCCAGCGCGGGGCCGACAGCGCGGTTCTCTCGCCGGTCGCCTTCTCGGTGGGCAGCTGCTGGCGCACGTGGCAGAACCAGCGGCCGCCGACACTCGCCGGAGCGATCACCGCGTCCGGCGCTGCGTTCAACTCGATGATGGGTGCGTACTCGAAGAGGTTCGGCCCTGCGTCCGTGTTCCTGATGGCTGCGCTCAACCTGCGACTGGGGCGATGGCAGCGGCATCCGCATGCGCACCGGCGACGGCCGGACGCGGAGCGGCTGCTGCCCGGCGTGCTGTTCCTCAAGGAACTGTTCGGCATGTCGAGCGCAACCGACGATGATGTGCATCTCTCCGACGGCGGCCACTTCGAGAACACGGGGATGTACGAGCTGCTCCGCCGCCGCTGCCGCTACATCATCGCGGCGGACTGCGGTGCGGATCCCGACTTCGCGTTCGATGATGTCGGCAACCTGGTCCGTCGTGCGCGTGAGGACTTCGACATCGAGATCAGGATCGATCTGTCACCGCTCCGGCCGGGGGCGGACGGTACAGCACGGCAGCCGATGGTGGCCGGCGACATCCACTATCCGGACGGCGTCACGGGCGTGCTGCTGCTGTTCAAACCGACACTGATCGGATCGGAGCCGGCCGATGTGACGCAGTACCGGTCCCGCAATGCTGCGTTCCCGGCCGAGAGCACGGGCGACCAGTTCTACGATGAGGCGCAGTGGGAGTCGTACCGTCGGCTCGGTCAGTTCGCGGCGGAAACCGCGTTCGGATTCGTGCAGCGCGACC
Source organism: Gemmatimonadota bacterium (assembly GCA_018224305.1). Taxonomy (GTDB): domain Bacteria; phylum Gemmatimonadota; class Gemmatimonadetes; order Longimicrobiales; family RSA9; genus SH-MAG3. Next base: position 7,565 of record JAGTUV010000036.1, on the reverse strand, counting down.
CGGAACTGCGCGTGGCGGATCCGTTCGCCGCGCGCGCTGCCATCGATGAACGCGAGACGGCCCGTGCCGCACGCGTCTTCGCGCGCGCACGCTTCGAGTGGCTGCCGCATCCGCCGGAGGCGACTGCGCGGATCTCCGACTTCGCGGACCGCTGCACCGCAATCGAAGCGCGCGTGGCGTTTGCGCACCAGGGCTTGTACCGCGAAGTGATGAAGGAAGCGGCCGAGCTGAACGCGCAGCTGACCGACGGCGTGCCGTTGCAGCTGGAGGCAGCGGAGTATGCGGCAGCGCTCGGACCGGTGCGTGACGGCGCGCTCTTCATGGAGCACACGTACTACGCCTGGGATCTGGAGCTGACACGGAGTCAGCCACTCAGCCTGGGCGTCATGAACGTGCTCGCGAGGTGGGCGTACGCACCGCTGTTCCGGATGTGGTGGCCGGTCATGCGCAGCACGCTGACACCGCAGTTCGCGCGGTTCATGGAAACGCAGTTCCAACTCGAGCGCATTCCGCCGCAGCGCGCGGGCGACACGTGGACGGAATCGATCAGTGATGCGGACATCGAGGCGCCCGGCTTCGCGCTGCAATGCTGGAATGTCGATCGCGGCGCGGAAATCACGGGGTCAGATGACGCGCGGAATGTCACGTTCACGGAATACCGTCTGCGACTGCGGTACGGCTCGCTGCCGGCATTCCAGATCCAGGCCGCACTCGTCCGTTCCATGCGCCTGCATGACGGCACTACGCACTGGATGACGCGTGACTTCTACGTGCCACCCGGTCTGTGGGGCATTGGCATCGGCGAGGACTTCCTGCGCTCGCTGGTGAAGCGGGCGGCATCGGCGGGCACGGCAATCCACGTGCGGATCCCGGTGTCGGCATCGACCGACGCCGGTGCGCTGAAGACGATAGCGGACGAAAGTCAGCTGTATCGTTCTGCGGGGTTCGTTGCGTTCGAGCCGGCTACGGAAGACATCGTTCAGGTCGCGGGCGCGGACGCGCGCTGCACGCCGGACGAGCTCGTGCATTCGACCTGGCTCAGGTTCGGCTGATCGACATCGTTCAGTCCAACCCCCTGAAATGCACGTGCAGTCGCAAACCGCCCGGCTTATCGAAGCCGTGCGCGAGGTCGATGCGGAACACACCGTCGAGCAGACTCGCACCGATGCCTGCGGACAGCAGTGTGCCGTCGATGTCGAACCGGTTTCGTGGCGCGGTCCAGCCGGCGTCCGTGAACAGTGCGAGCCGCGCTCCGGTTACGCCCCATCCGAGCTCACCACGCGCGCGCCAGTAACGCTCGCCGGAGAGTGCGCCGCCCGGGTAGCCGCGCAGTGAAGAAGCGCCGCCCAGGTACCAGTTCGCCTGCGCCGGTACGATCGCGCCCTCGTTCGTACCCGCCGCACCTTCCAGCTCGAGTGCGACACCCGCGACGAGTGGAGTGTTGAAGCGCAGCAGCGCTTCGGGTCGCACGATGCGGTAGTCGCCGGTCTCGCCGGTCAGCGACAGTTCGCCCGCGATGCGCGGCGCGGCCGGGTTCCTGCCCGCAGCGGCGCGCAGGCGGATGCGTGCGCCGACCTGGTCTGCGTCGTCGGCTGTGAAGTTCTCACGGAATACGCGGCCGGAATCGATCAGATGCGCCACACTGAAGTCGGTGTTGCGCTCGACTGCGCGCTGACGTTCGGCATAGAGGCGTACGTCGTACCACTGTGTGCGCGAGTCGCGCGGTCGCATGATCAGTTCGCTGCCGAGCGCGTCATAGTACTGGCCGTCATCGCGTCCGAGCAGCAGTGCGCCGAGTGATGCGAACATGCTGTGCTCAGCCGGCGTCGCGGAATGCAGACGACGGTACACGCCCAGGCGCGAGTTCAGGCGGCCGCCCCGTCGGTCCAGTGCCACCTCGCCGCGCGGGTCGAGGTCCGCAACGCCGATGCGCGCCTCCGTCGCCAGCGTCGCAGGGCCCATGTCGAAGTTCATGCGTGCGCCGACTGACAGGCCCTCCACGCGGTTGTAGCGGACGAGGCCGGGGCCGCGCAGGCCGAACTGGAGGCGCGGCGTGAGGAACTGCCACGGAGCCTCGGGGATGGAGCGCACGCGATCCGCAATGCCGCGCAGCGTCGCGTCCGGGATCAGTTCGGTATCGCCTGCATAGATGGAGGGCGGCAGCTCCGGGCTGTTCAGCAGCAGCGAGTCGGGCACGGCGGTGATGATGGTTTCGCGCTCACAGTCCTGGATGACGGGTGTCGAATCGTTGCGCGCAATGCGCCGCCGCTCCTCGGCGCGCTTCTGCCGTGCGCGCGTGGTGTCGGCCTGTGCCTGTCGCGCGGAGTCGCGCGCCGCGTTGCCGGGTGAGATCGGGAAACGCAGTACCGGCCTGCAACGGCGTGGCAGCGAATCGGTGACCTCGGCGAGTGCGCCATCTGCATTGCCGGTCACCGTGTAGCCGTCGTAGGTGCGCTCGTAGGCGAACGGGATGCGGAAGCGATTGACCTGCGCAAACCCGCGCGCCGTCACCAGTCGCGGCAGCCACCACTGGAGGTCCCAGAGGCCGTACTCCAGAGCGATGTATTCGAGATCCGCGCGCAGCGGCTTCAGGATTCCGAGTTGGGTAAGGTCGATCGAACGGCGCCGCGACGAAGCGGTGTCCTCCGCCACCACCGAGACCGTCGCGGAACTCCCGCGCTGCTCGTCCGCATCGAACCCGCGTGCGAGCCGGAAGTACGCCTGCACCACCGCGTGCGTGTCCGTGTCCAGCCAGAACGAACCGTTGATGAGCCGGGGGTGGCGACGGCGCGGGATAATGCGCAGCTCGCGCAGCCGCACGGTCCGGCCGTCGGGCAGGCCAATGATCGTCGTGTCGCCCGACGCGAACCGGTAGTGGCGCTCCGCACCCTCCGCGAGCGGATGTCGCAGGCCGGTCGTGTCGATGCGCATCAGCATGCCGGGATCCGCCGGATCGAACGCCAGCCGGGGCAGCTCCGAACTGAGATCATCAGGCACGTCCGGCACCGCGTCGAACAGCGGCGCGACTTCGCGCAGCGCGAGGACGTCCAGCTGCGTCGGACCGTCGCGTTGCCAGTCGATGCGCGTCACCGTCTCGCGCCGGTAGATCAGCTTCTCGGCGATGCCCGCACGCAGAGTCACGCTCGACCGTTCGCGCGCCGTCGTCTGATACGACTCGATGCGGCGGTCCACCGTGCTGATGCGCACCCGGGCCAGACGCACCAGCTCGCGGGCGTCCTCGTCGAGGAACGCATCGGACGCGTCCTGCGCGTGGAGGGACGAGGGGACCAGCACTGCGATCAACAATGCGGCCCAGCTGTGCTTCACGTTGTCTCCAGGAATCGAACGGGGCTGCCGGAGTCAGTGGACATCAAGACGGATCCTCGCCGGTGGTGACTCGCATGGTGGTTGTGCCGCGTTGCGTAACGACGCCGGCCGGGCGGTGGCAGGTACGCAGTGGTACGCAATATAGCGTGCGAGCGCGCGGGTTGTTCCGCGCACCAGCGCCTGACGGCACGAGAGTTGACCATCCACACGGGCGGGGCGTACGTTGCCGGGCTCATGCCCTGCCCGCGCATCCGGGTGCTCCTGTGAATAGTCGTGATCGGGTCGCACGGATCGCGGCTGCCGCAGCAGACAGGACCGGATATGATACTGGCGACCGATCTCGATGGAACGTTCCTGGGCGGAGATGAGCGTGCCCGACGCGAGTTGTACGACCTCATTCGTGGCTCGCCACGCGCCACCCTGATCTTTGTCACGGGCCGGGGCATCGGCTCGATCCGGCCCCTGCTCGACGACCCCTTCGTTCCGAGTCCCCATTATATCATCGCGGATGTGGGCGCCACGGTGGTGACCGGCGATTCGCTCGAGCCCGTGGGCGCGATCCAGGAACGCATCGAAGCCGCCTGGCCGGGCGAGGCGCGGGTTCGGTCGGCGCTGGCGTCGTTCGACTTCCTGGTCTATCAGGAGGTGCCGCAGGAGCGCCGCTGTTCGTTCCTGCTCGCGGAGGAACGCCGCATCGAGGAGATCCGCGGCGTCATCGAGGAGGACCTGGAGTGCGATGTCCTGTTTTCCGCCGGGCAGTACCTCGACGTGCTGCCGCGGGGCGTGTCGAAGGGGAACGCGCTGGTCCAGCTCCTGGAGCACACCGGCCTCGACCGCGATCGCGTGGTGGTCGCGGGTGACACGCTGAACGATCTGTCGCTCTTCGAGTGCGATCTCAGGGGTATTGTGGTGGGCGGCGCGGAGCCGGCGCTCTGCCATCGCGTGGAGCGGATCGGCGGCCGGGCGTATCTGGCGAAGGCGCCGGGCGGCGGCGGCATTGTCGAAGGGCTGCGCCATCACGGTCTGCTGCCGCGGGCTGCAGACCGGCCGGGCCGGGAGCGGAGGGTTGCTGCGCCGGTGGGGACCGGCGGCGGTACATGGGCAGCCGAGACGCCGGAGCGACGGAAGGGGCCGCACGATCGTCGACGGGCCGAGGCGGAGGCGGAGGCGGCCGCCGCAGTGGCGGAGAGCGCTGCTGCGGCCGGTCCCGCCGTGGCAGAGGCGGAGGAATCCGGGTCGGTGGAAGACCGTCAGCTCGTCATGGTCTATCACCGGCTGCCGTTCGAGACGGTGCGGCGGGAGGGACGCACGATTCTGCGCCGGCCGAAGAGCCCGAACGGCATCATCCCGACACTGCTCGGCTTCTTCAGCCGCGGCGAGAAGGGCATGTGGGTGGCGTGGTCGAAGAATGACACGCGCACGCCGGACGACTGGCAGGAACAGGTAGCCGTCGATCCCGTCGCCTATCCCAACCTCACGGCAGTGCGCATCCCGCTCACGCCCGAGGACGTCCATCTGTTCTACGAGACGTTCTCGAAGGAAGCGCTCTGGCCCGTCATCTTCTCGTTCCTCGACAAGGCGACGTTCGATCAGGACCACTGGGAGCATTTCCTCGACATCAATCGCATCTTCGCGGAGCGGACGGCGGCCGTTGCGGAGCCGAACGCACTCGTCTGGGTGCACGACTACAACCTGTGGATGGTGCCGCACTACCTGCGCCGGCTGCGGCCGGATGTGACCATCGCGTTCTTCCACCACACGTCGTTCCCTGCGTCGGACATCTTCAACATCATACCGTGGCGCAGCGAGATCATCGACAGTCTGCTCGACTGCGACTACATCGGGTTCCACATCCCGCACTATGTCGAGAACTTCGTGGACGCCGTGAGGACGCACGCACCGCTCGACATCCTGGAGCGCGTGCCGACGACGCCGCGGTTCCGCTCGTTCGGCTGCGCGCTCGGTGTAGACGAGATGGTGCGCGAGATCCAGGTAGGCGACCGCAACATACGGATGGGCGCGCACCCCGTCGGCATCAACGTCCAGGCGATCGAGGAGATCCTCGAGCGGCCGGAGATCCAGGAGTCAGTCGAGCGGATCCGCACCGAATTGCGCGGGCGCACGAGCATCCTGTCGGTGGAACGGCTGGACTACGTGAAGGGACCGCTCGAGAAGCTCCAGGCGTTCGAGCGACTCCTCGAGAATCACCCGGAACTGCACGGGAAGATCGTACTGCTGAGCATCAACACGCCGCCCGCGCCGGGCATGAAAGTGTACCGGAGCACGCGCGAGCGCGTGGACGAAGCCGTCGGCCGCATCAACGGCCGCTTCTCCAAGCTCGACTGGACGCCGGTGAGATATTTCTACCGGTCGCTGGCGTACGAGGAAGTCATCGCGCACTACGCGGTGTCGGACGTGGCGTGGATCACGCCGCTGCGCGACGGCCTGAACATGGTCGCCAAGGAGTACATCGCCGCCAATCACGTGTCGGGCGGCGGCGGAACGCTGCTGCTCTCCGAGTTCGCGGGTGCCGCGGCCGAACTGCACGGGTCGCTGCTCACCAACCCATACCACCCGGATGGCATGGCGCGCGACCTCTACAACGCGCTGATGATGCCGGAGCGCGAGCGACGAGAGCGCATGGCGGTGATGCACGATATCGTCGCGGCGAATAACATCAGCTACTGGAGCTACGAGTTCATCGCTGCGGTTGACGGCAAGTTGTAACGACGTGCGGTCGAGGGCGCACCGGGCACATGAATCACAATACTCGCTCTCGACAGCGCGCCTCCGGTACGTCAGGTTCGAGTGGTATGGATTCCAATGAGTTCGTAACCCGACTGGCCGGCCGGCTCCGCGATGGCGAGGTTCAGCCCGTGGCGCACGGTGTGGTCGAGGAGATCTGGCTCGCCGTCGTCGACGGCAGCCTCGAGAGTGGCGAGCGACTGCCGACCGCGCGGCAACTGGCGATCGGCCTCGGTGTCAGCCCGCGCAGCATCGAGCGGGCGTATACCGAACTGGAGCGGCGCGGCGTCGTGGTGACGCGGCCCGGAGCCGGCACCTTCGTCAGCATCGGGCCGGCCTCGGAATCGGATCGCGCGCGTCACCAGGAATTCGCGGCACTGTGCAGAGCCACGGTGGAACAGGCCAACCAGCTCGGCTTCGATATCGATGAACTGCTGGACGCGCTGGCGGAGTTCAGGACCGCCGCGCGCGCTGACTCTTCACCGGAGGAATCATGAGCTCACCCTACCTGCCGCGCCGGTCCGGTCGCGGTGGTACACTGCCGATCGCGGGCGGCACCTCGCCAGACGATACGCGCTTCCCGATGCCCGCCCTCGCGGCCGGTGCACTCGGCGCGGGCGCGCTCGGCGGCGGGCTGCTGCTGGCGGGAGCGCTCATGCCCGTCGCTGCGGTGGCCGGTGCCGTGGCCGGTGTGCTGCTCGCTTCCTCGCTGAAGTTCGCGGACCAGTGGGAAAAAGCGGTGGTGTTGCGGCTCGGGAGATACCAGGGTCTGCGCGGGCCCGGCTTCTTTGCGGTGATCCCGATCATCGACCGCGTCGGCTATCACATCGACCAGCGCATCCGCACAACTGCGTTCGGCGCGGAGTCCTGCCTGACAAAGGATACGGTGCCCGTCGATGTCGACGCCATCGCCTTCTGGGTGGTATACGACGTGGAGCGCGCCGCACTCGAGGTGCAGGACTATCAGCAGGCCGTGACGCTCGCGGCGCAGACCGCGCTGCGCGATGCGATCGGCAAGCACGACCTCGCCGAACTCATCCAGTCGCGCAAGGAACTGGGACGCGGGCTTCAGGAAGCGCTCGACCGCAAGATGCACGACTGGGGCATCCAGGTGCAGTCGGTAGAGATCCGTGACGTCGTCCTCCCGAAGGCGCTCGAGGAGGCGATGTCACGGCAGGCGCAGGCGGAGCGCGAGCGCCAGGCGCGCATCATCCTCGGTACGGCAGAGACGGAGATCGCGTCGAAGTTCGTCCTGGCCGCCGAACTCTATGCGGAGAATCCGGTCGCGCTGAACCTGCGCGCGATGAACATGCTGTACGAGAGCATCGTCAAACGCGGTTCGCTGATGGTCGTACCGTCCGGCCTCGCCGACTCCCTCAATCTGCCCCGTATCATGGGCATGATGGGCGCCGCCGGACTCGTCCCGAAGAATGGCACGGAGCACGACGGCGATGGCGCGGTCGCGGCCGGCGAGGCCGCGCCGGTCCTGGCCG
>JAGTUV010000035.1 GCA_018224305.1 Gemmatimonadota bacterium | reverse complement strand
TCGAGGAGCTCGGCGGCGGGTTCGTTCGCGAGTGCCAGCCATGGCAGCAACGCGTCTCGTTCGCGGCGCATCTGCTCGAACTGGTGGTTGAGCGTGTCGATGGATTCGCGCAGGGCAACCAGCAGATCCTTGTCGTGGCGATGTGTACCACTTTCGACAAACCCGAGCGCCTCGCGATCGAGCTCGGCGACGCGCTCTTCGCACAGCGTGGTGTAGGCATCGCCCGGATGGGTTCGCCCGTGCTCGACCTCGACCTGCAGGCGTTCGACAACGGAACGCAGCGATCGCCCGCCGCGGTTCGGAATCGCTTCGACCACCCCGGCGAGCAGGTCGACCGAGTCAGCCAGACCATTCCATGCCTCGGTCCGGACGACGGGGGAAATCGCCGCCTCCCGGCAGCCTTGGGCGAGCGCGACGAGGCAGCCCGCGTAATTCCCGCTATCGACCGTGGAGACGTACTGCGGCAACAGCGGCTGGAGATTCTTCGTGTCATACCAGTTGAGGAGATGTCCACGGTAATGGTCCAGGCGCGCGATGCTGTCGAACGCCCGGCGCACGCGCAGCGACAGCTCGCTCGGGCCGAGATAGCCGAAGTCATACGCGGACAGCGTCCCCAGCAGCATCAGGCCGATGTTGGTCGGTGACGTTCGATGCGCGGTCTGTTCGTGCGGCTCGCCCTGGTAGTTGTCGATCGCCAGCCACTGGTCGTTCGGTCCCACGAACGCTTCGAAGAAGCGCCATGTCCGACGCGCGAGCAATCGCAACCGCTTGCGTTCGTCCGGCCGGAGCGGCTCGGCGTGCGGGCGAAGGGGGTGGCTCATCCATCGTGCGATCTCGGGAGCGAACAACCAGCTCATCGAGATCGGCCCGGCCACGACCAGTGCCGAGGGCCGAAACCACGCGACCAGCGCCATGACCGCGATCGACACGATCGGGGACCACGCCAGAGTCCGCCAGTACAGAGCACGTTGCGATGTCCGCGCGATATCGAGCTCCGTGCTCGCGGCGGCGGTCCATTGCAGAAGGTGCTTGCGCGTGATCAGGGTCCTCACGATCACGCGCAGGACCGCGTCGACGACCACCACGGATTCGTGAACGAGAAACACGAGGGCGAGAACGCCGCGTCCGAGGTGTACGGCGCGCCTGTGGCGGTCCCAGGCGATCGCCGGCAGAACCGGCGCGAGCAACAGGAAGACGGAGCCGATGGTCCACCACAGCGGGGAGCCAGGCAGCCAGGTCCAGCCCAGGACGATCAACAGGAGCAAGGCCGGGTTGGTCAGGCTGCGACGCAGGTTGTCGAGGATCTTCCAGCGATCGATGGGTGCGAGCGTGTTGTGTGCGCGGTTCTCTCCGGCGCGCGGCACGCGCGGGAACAGCCAGCGCAGCAGTTGCCAGTCGCCGCGTACCCACCGGTGCAGGCGTCTGGAGTAGGCGGCGTAGCTGGATGGATATCCCTCGAACACCACGATATCGCTGGCGAGTGCTGTGCGCCCGTGCACGCCTTCGAACAGATCGTGACTGACGATCGCGTTCTCCGGCGCGCGCCCCTCGACGCTGCGCATGAAGCTGTCGATCTCGTAGATCCCCTTGCCACAGTAGATCCCGGAACCGAACAGATCCTGGTACAGCTCGGAGACCGCGTGCGTGTAGATGTCGAAGCCCAGGTCCCCCGCGAAGATCGACGAGAACCTGGTCGGACGCGAGCTCGACGGCGACGTCTCGATCCGGGGCTGCACGATCGTGTACCCCGCGACGACCCGACCGGTCGCGGGATCGAGCTCGGCGCGGTTCAGGGGGTGCGCGAGCACGCCGACCAGCCGATGCGCCGCCCCCATCGGCAGCTGCGTGTCGCTGTCCAGAGTGATGACGAACCGGATTCCGAGCAGCCCCTGCGGATCGCCGACGTGACGTACGTAGCTCGTCGTGGTGTCTCCGCGGAGCAGGTGGTTGAGTTCGTCCAGCTTCCCGCGCTTGCGCTCCCAGCCCATGAACAATTGCTCGCGAGGGTTCCATTGCGATTTGCGGTGCAGCAGATGGAAAGGCCCGCGGACCTGTTTGCCGTGCCTTGCGTTGAGCTCCTCGATCCCGCACGCGACCCGCTCGAGAAGGGTCGCGTCCGTGGGCACCTCCGTGGAGTCGACGTCATCGGTGAGGAGCGCGAACTGCAGCTGGGGATCCGGGTTCGACAGATAGTGCAGCTCGAGCCGGCCGAGCATGCTGGCGACATCCTCATCCCGACCGAGCAGCGTCGGGATCACGACCAGGGTCCGGACCTCGTCAGACATGCCGTGTCTGAAGTCGAGCTTCGGGAGCGTACGTGGGGCAAGCAGGCGCGCAAAGGCGGATTGCAGGATGGCGACGGCAACGCCCGAGACCGGGATGGCGGCAACGATGGTCGCCACGGCAATCGCTGAACCCGGCACTGCAACGCGAGCGAGGATCCAGCCGAACGCGGCCAGTGGGAGGAGCGTCAGCAGCGCGAGCGAGCCGAGATACGAGATCGTCGGCCAGCGCAGCACCGTGCGGCGCACACGCGCGAGGCCGGTGGGACGGTAGCCGACCCGCTGCTCGAGCAACGACCGTCCGCCACCGACGAGATAGTGACCGACATGTCGCCGTCGCTCGTCCGGCGAGGCCTCTGCCGCAAGCGTGATGGCAAGGTCGGCGATGCTCTCCTCGGAGCGGCCCGTCTCGCGCGCGAGAGTCTCGACCACCTGGCGATAGGAGTCACAGGACGCGAAGTCCATCCGCTGATACACCTGCGCGGGATCCCTCCGAAGGACCGCTTCGACCTGGTTGGTGCGCGCGAAGAACGCTTTCCAGTCGACCCCGTCGAGAAAACGCAGGGCGCGAATCGAGTACTCGACGCCGACTCCGGGGTCGAGAGCGACCCGTTCCGCCGGGGCAGGCGGCTGTTCACCCGGGTTCTCGGTTCCGCGAATCGCGATGTGCAACTCGTCGAGAAACCGGACGAGGTGGCGCAGCACAGCGAGTCGCAGCAGGGTCGGCAGCGCCCAGACCTCGGCGATCGTGAGCGGCGTGACCCGCTGATAGGCTTCGATGAAGCTGCTCAACACTGCAGCGTCGAACTCGATGTTCGTCCGGGCGATCAGATCCTCGGCGACGACGTCGATCCGCAGCCGACCGGCCGCTGGGCCCGCCACGAACGCGGGCAGGTTGCGGATGAACCCCACCGGCAGGTCTTCCTCGATCTGCCGCGCGATTCGGCGGATCAGGTAGTAGTTGTCGACGAACCAGTCCGCCGCCCGCGGCATCGCCGGATCGGAGGACGGCATCGACACGAGGTGCCGGTTCGCGTGCTCGAGTGCATGCGCGACGGATGCTCGGCCAAGGTCTTCGGGCGATGCGGGATGGCATGCGCGTGCGCGGTGGTCTTCGGCGAGCGTGCGGGCATGCGCTTCGAGCGCCAGCGTCTTCGCCGTGCCGGCTCCTCTCGCAGTGGCCGTCACGTAGCCTCCGGTGGATAGCTCGCGCGCAGTGGTGGCGCGGAGAGCTGTCCGAAATCGATCCTGGGCAGCTCGGTGTCGGAGAGATCCTGAAGCATGATTACCGGCACCATCGAATGCATGAGCACGTACTCGGTCACGCTGCCGTAGGTGCGGTCCCGATCGCAGGCAGCACCGTGTGCTGCAACGATGATGAGGTCGGCGTGCTCGTGCTTCGCGACCTCGACGATGGATCGCCGCTGGTTTGCGTGCCGCAAGACGATGGTTCGCACCACGGTGCCGTCGCGGACCAGCTCGGCGCGAAGACGTTCGAGGTAACTCCTCGCGCTGACTTCGAGGTTCGAGGCCAGCTGACGCGCGAGCTCCAGGTCCTCGCTGGCGTTGAGCACCGAGGTCGGGACCTGTTCCTGGATTACATGAACGAGGATGAGTTCCGCGCGATAGGCGTGGGCGATGCGCGCGGCGGTCGGCAACACGAATTCGGTGCGCTGCGAGCCATCGAGCGGCACGAGGATCCGGTGCGCTGACGGAATGACCGGAGCTGCCGAGACGGCATGGGCAACAAAGACCGAGCCGCGCAATACCTCGACGACCTGACGCACCGTGCTGCCGAGCTCCCACGCGGTGACGCCGCTCGTGCCGTGACTTCCGAGCACGGTGAGATCTGGATGAATCTCCTTCTCGACCTCGGCGATGCGCTCGACCGGATGACCTTGTTCGAGCCTGGTGTCGACGGGACGCCCCAGCGCCCGGGCAGCTTCGTCCTGCAGCCGCTCGAGATGGTCGTACGCTCGTTGTCGAGCGACTTCCCAGTCCAGGGCATCAGTGTAGCGCCCTGTATACTCGCGCGGCTGCATCACGTGGAGCAGGGTGAGGTCGCTGTGCAGCGCTCGTGCAAGCGATATCGAGTAGGCCAGGCAGACATGGGTGAAGGGCGAAAGATCGACACAGGCCAGGATCCGATGCCGTCGGGTCCGCGGTTCGCTGTCGTCAGTGCTGGGAGAGGCGATATCCATGTTCATGTCCTTGGTTTGGCAGGAAGCGCACCGATCCGTTTGCGCTCCGGCAGCCGACAGCTTGTTCGCCTTCGGGAGACCGTTCACCGATTCCACAGAAAATACTCACGCCTTCATGGTCGCAGAGCCGACGGCGCCGACATTGGCGATGGAGGGGTGGTCGATCATGTGCGCCACCTCCAATCGCGGATTTCCTGCATGTCCTGCCCGTACTTCCTGATGTATCGCTTGTGCTCGGCCCGCTTGCCCTCGACATGCCGCTTCAGGGCTGCCCCCCTGGCGCCGGTCTGTGGCACCCGGTCGATGACGTCCATGACGAGATGGAAGCGGTCCATGTCGTTCAGCACCGTCATGTCGAAGGGCGTGGTGATGGTGCCCTCCTCCTTGTAGCCGCGGACGTGGATGTTCTCGTGGTTGGTACGCCGATAGGTGAGGCGGTGGATCAACCACGGGTAGGCGTGAAAGGCCAGAATGACCGGCCGGTCCCTGGTGAAGAGCTCGTCGAAGTCGGTATCGCCGAGTCCGTGGGGGTGCTCGGACTGCGGCTGCAGGGTCATCAGGTCGACGATGTTGACCACGCGGACCTTCAGGTCGGGGAGGTGCTCGCGCAGGATGGAGACGGCTGCGAGCGTCTCCAGCGTGGGCACATCCCCACAGCAGGCCATGACCACGTCGGGCAGCGCACCCTGGTCGTTCGAGGCCCACTGCCAGATGCCGATGCCCGCGGTGCAGTGCTTGACGGCAGCGTCCATCGTCAGCCACTGCGGGGCCGGGTGCTTGCCTGCGATCACGAGGTTCACGTAATGGCGGCTGCGCAGGCAGTGGTCCATCACCGAGAGCAGACAGTTAGCGTCCGGCGGAAAGTAGGCTCGCACTACCTCCGCCTTCTTGTTGACGACGAGGTCGACGAAGCCCGGGTCCTGGTGCGTGAAGCCGTTGTGATCCTGTCGCCAGACGTGCGAGGCCAGAAGGTAGTTCAGCGACGCGATCGGGTGCCGCCACGGCAGGTCTGCCGTGACGGTCAGCCACTTGGCGTGCTGGTTGAACATCGAGTCGACGATGTGGACGAAGGCTTCGTAGGAGTTGAAGATCCCGTGCCGCCCAGTAAGCAGGTAGCCCTCGAGCCAGCCCTCGCACTGGTGCTCGCTGAGCATCGAGTCGAGCACGCGGCCGGCCGGTGCGAGAAACTCGTCGTTCGGTAGTGTCGCGGCGTCCCATTGACGATCGGTCTCCTCGAAAACGGCACCGAGGCCGTTGGAGACTGTTTCGTCCGGTCCGAAGATCCGAAAGTTGTTCTGCTCACTGTTGAGCCTGACCACATCGCGCAGGAAAGGCCCAAGCACGCGCGTGTCGCCGATGCCGCGCTCCCCGGGAGCGGGCACGTCGGCCGCATACTCGCGGAAATCCGGCAGCTGCAAATCCTGGAGCAGAATGCCGCCGTTGGCGTGCGGATTGGCGCCCATGCGTCGCTTGCCCCTGGGCGCGAGCTCGGCCAGCTCCGACTTCAAGCGGCCCCGCTCATCGAAGAGTTCCTCTGGGCGGTAGCTCCTCAGCCAGGCATCAAGCAGCTCGAGATGTTCGGGATGGGCGCGCGGGCGGAGCGGTACCTGATGCGCCCGGAAGGTGCCTTCCACTTGCAAGCCGTCAACTATCTTCGGCCCCGTCCAACCCTTGGGTGAGTCGAGTATGATCATCGGCCAGCGCGGACGGTTGAAGTTGCCGTGATCGCGGGCGTCCTCCCGGATTGCCTTGATGTGCTCGATGGCGGTGTCGAGCGCGCCAGCCATCGCTTCGTGCATCAGCTCGGGTTCGTCTCCTTCGACGAAGAGGGGCGTCCAGCCGTAACCGCGGAACAGCTGTTCCAACTCCTCTCGCGTGATGCGTGCAAGTAGCGTCGGGTTGGCGATCTTGTAGCCGTTGAGGTGCAGGATTGGCAGCACCGCGCCGTCGGTGACCGGGTTGAGAAACTTGTTGGAGTGCCACGCTGTGGCGAGGGGCCCTGTCTCCGCCTCGCCGTCGCCGACGACGCAGGCGACGACGAGATCGGGGTTGTCGAACACGGCTCCGAACGAATGGCTGAGCGAATAGCCGAGCTCACCGCCCTCGTGGATCGAGCCCGGGCACTCCGGCGATGCGTGGCTGGGAATCCCGCCGGGAAAGGAGAACTGACGGAAGAGCTTCTGCAGCCCGGCCTCATCCTGGCTGATGTCGGGATAGATCTCGCTGTACGTGCCCTCGAGGTATGTGTTGGCCACGACCGCCGGGCCGCCGTGCCCGGGCCCCGAGACGTAGATCATGTCGAGGTCGTATTTGCTGATGACCCGGTTCAGGTGCACGTAGATGAAGTTCTGCCCGGGGGTCGTGCCCCAGTGCCCGAGCAGCATGTGCTTGACGTCGTCGAGGGTCAGCGGCTTCCTGAGCAGCGGGTTATCGAAGAGATAGATCTGGCCGACCGACAGGTAGTTGGCGGCGCGCCAGTAAGCGTCGATCCCTCGGAGCAGCTCCGGAGCGAGAGTGTTGGCAGTCATGGGCTCCGCCTTCCTCGTCACCTGGCGCCTTCCTCGTCACCTGGCGCCTTCCTCGTCACCTGGAGAGTACAGCCCGCCGGGAGCGAGCGTGGACCACGGATTCGTGCGCAAGGGGCATGGGCCCGGGCCGAGTGCTGAAACGGGGATGAGGCGGTTGATCTGACTTCGACCTTCCTCCCGGAACGGTCCGTCGACTGTGCGGTAGCTCACATTGCGCCGCGGCGACCTGATCGGCCCGGCGGCCGTCTCTACCGGACCGGTGCCTGCAGGATCATGCAAGCCGGGGTACATATCCGGTCAGGTTTCATGAGGCAACTTGGCAATACCTGGCGTTTGCGCACCCTGCACAGTCGACTGCGGTAGACGCCGCCTCCACCAACAACCGCTGCGACACCTCTCGAGGTCTCCCGCACCACCGCTGAAGCCCGCGTCACCGCGGGCTTTTTTGTGTCAGAAGAAACCATAGCGTCTCATGGCAGCGCCGAGCATTTCGGGGTACGGCCCGACGGCGGCGGTGTCGCCGGCGGAACCTGCAGTATCAGGGCAGCGCTGTTCAGCTGTCAGCGAGCCTCAGGCCGTTGCTTGAACCAGGTTATTGTCAAATCTTGTGTACGCAGGATCAGGCTGCGGCCTCCGCTGACTGACCTTCTTGCTGTTTTCCGTCCTTGAACTCGCCGTTGTCGACCTCGTCCGTCTCCGTCAGCTGCGCAAGCGGACGTGGCTACCGGGGAGTCACCCGGCGGTGCGTACATCTGGATGTGGCCCTGGCAGCAGATCGGGGGTTCGTTCGACGACAGATGTGCCGACGGCCTTAGCCGCGTCCCGCGTCTCCACATCCAGAGCCTCCAGACTGAGAAGATGCCCGAGACAGCCCCCCCTTTCAGCGGTGGGTAATCCGGATCTCACCCGCTGGTATACCGATCTGGTCATCACCTCGCCGGCAGGCCGGCGTATCGTTCGACACCCCGCGCCAACGAAGCTTCAGGGCCATGAGAACCCAGAGGTATCGATTCGGACCGCCTCGCCGCCCGGGCTGCTCGCCGCTAATTCTTCAGCTCATCCAGGATCAACCCCGCCTCGTACACAGCCAGGGACATGTCGTTTGGTGGAAGGTCGGGGGCGCGACCAACGATCAACTCCCGGAGCGCAGGCCCATCAACCCGGCCTGATGTATCGAGTGATTCGGCCACGATCAGGTGCTTCATGCTCTCTCTCTGGCGCGCAACTCGCTCGCTCTCGGAAATGAACTCGCCCGAAACTCGCGGCTCTCGTTCAGCGATGAACCAGGCCAATTGCGCGTGCGCGCTCACTGGATCCGACGTTGCCATCTTTCTCAGCACGGCCTTGGTATCGGCGTACATGCGATCGATAACAGGAACGGCTGCAGGATCCAACTCCCCTGTCGGGGCGTTCATGCTCCATTGCTCATTGATCAACGCGAGGCTGGCTCCCGCAAAACCTGTGGCAGCATATGGGTCTCCGACCTGAGCTGCCCTCGCAAAGAGTTCGTTGGGCCGCACGTCTGCCACGAACGCTTCTGCCGCCTTGCACTGATCAGCGATCCATTGTCTACGCAGGATCTCCCAGTCGATCAATGCCATCCTCCGCGCATACTCCTCCTGGGTTTGCGCGGCCAACGCCTTCTGTCTGAGCACCTCCGCGTATAGCCGATTGTCCATCCGCCATGCTCCGCAAGTACTTCCCGCCATGGCAAGTTCCAACATGTCCCGCGCTGCGCAGGCATCGCCAGCGTTCATGTACGTATCGGCTGCCACCACGCACTCTGCCCTATCAGAGGCTGCGCGGACGCGTTGCACCTTCCCGGGGATGTCCGAGAAGACTTCGGCATAGCTTGGTGCGGGAATCCCGCCAACCAAACCCCCGCTCGCTGCAGGGAGGCCCCCAAAGAGCTCGCCGAGCGCGCTATGGCATGCGGCGGAGTCCGGATCGGCTCGACAGATTTCGGCCGTCGAAGACGCGGTGGAGAGGACGGATTCGCTGCCGCTTTTTTCAGCCACCTTTGAACGCACTGCAGCATTGGATTCCACAGCGCGATCTACCGTTGGCCCAGCACGGACATCGTCGCCAAGCTGAGAGCTTGGTGCGGGGCTCTCGGAATATGTGCTGAGGTGCATCACAACGAGAGTCGCGACGACGGCCGTCCCAACCACGGCGGCCAAAAGTGCAGCGCGTTTGCTCATTGAGTCCTCCGCTCAAGGCCGCCCGGCCACGGGCGCGGTATGGACTTGCCCCGAATCAGTGGAGGTCCAGCCGCTTTCAGAGCAGGAGATTTCCACCATGCCAAAGACACGACCACCATACGCACAGAAGTTTCGGCAGCAGATCATCGATTGGTCCTGCCCAGACGATGCGGCCGACTTCGCGAAGTACATTGAGTGATCATTCAGAAGGCCGCATCGCCTCCCGATCCCGTCGAGTTCGGAATACGGATCGTCCCGTGATTCAACATTCACTGCAGAATGGGCACCAGTGGGCGCGCTAGAACAGCTTCACGTTCCAGGGCCGTTCGAGCTCCGCAGACACATCTCCAGCGACATCCAGATTTACGCACTGACGCGACACCTGCCTTCAGGCACCCCCGGCCCGGTCAGACCCTGACTCGCTCCATGAGCGGCTCGAATCGGTAGATGGCCGAACGTCGACCCGCGGCCTCCCGTACGACTTCCAGCAGACCCTGCTCCAGCAACAGCCTGCTGAAGCGGCGGGCCGTCTGAGCCGGTCACCTCTCCTCGAGGGGAGCGCCCCCGGTGAAGCTGTTGCCGTGGACGTAATCGCAGGGCGCGTCCTGCATTTCGAGGTGCAGGCCGGCGCCCTCGAATGGATGCGCGCGAGCGAGGGCCTCGTCCACCTCGATG
>JAGTUV010000034.1 GCA_018224305.1 Gemmatimonadota bacterium | reverse complement strand
GTCCACGATCAGCTTCAGCGCCGGCTCCGCGGGATAGACCCACGCGTGCTGCGCCATGTACTCCTTCAGAATGTCGTTCTGCACGGTGCCGCGCAGTTGCTCGGACGACACGCCCTGCTTCTCCGCCGCAGCGACGTAAAAGCAGAACATGATGATCGCGGGGCCGTTGATCGTCATCGAAACAGACACGTCACCGAGCGGGATGCCATCGAAGAGCGTCTCCATGTCGGCGAGCGAGCTGATCGCCACACCGCACTTGCCGACCTCGCCCAGCGAGCGCGGATGGTCGGAGTCGTAACCCATGAGCGTCGGGAAGTCGAACGCGACGCTGAGGCCTGTCTGGCCGTGCGCGAGCAGGTACTTGTAGCGCTGGTTCGTCTCCTCGGATGTGCCGAAGCCGGCGAACTGGCGCATGGTCCACAGGCGCGTCCGGTACATCGACGTGTACGGCCCGCGCGTGAACGGGAACTCGCCCGGCAGCCCGAGCTTCTCCATGTAGTCCCAGCCCGGCAGGTCCGCCTCGGTGTAGAGCGGCTCGACGGGCACGCCGGAGATGGTGGTGAAGGAGTCGTCGCGTGCGGCCTGGCGGTCGTATGCAGACTCCCACGTGGCCAGCCGCGCGCGCAGCTCGGCCAGCTCGCGCTCCTGCGCCTCGATGCGCTCCAGCAGCTCCGGGCTGCTTACCTGCGCCTCATCCGCCTGTGACTTCGTCACGCCCATCGTCGCCTTCCAGTCTCACGGGTGCATTCCCGAAGATAACGGCATGGAGCGGTACTCTGAAAGTGAAACCCGCGTCCCGCGTCCGCTCAGCTGTCGTTCCCGCGCAGGATCAGCGCCGCCACGTCGTACGGAGTAACGCGGCCGGCCTCGAGGTCCGGCAGGGCCTTCTCGAGCGCCTCCGCGCCGCCGCGCTCCTGCCAGACTGAACGCTGGACGCTGCGCGACACCTCCTCGCGGACCCGCTCGGCCAGGCGCTGCCGCCGGCGGCGGGACATCTCGCCTGTTTCATTCAGCCAGGTGACATGCCGCTCGAGTACCTCCGCCAGCTCACTGACACCCTCACCAGTCTCCGCGATCGTTTTCAGAACCGGGATCTCCCACGCTCCCGGAGTCTGCACGTCGTCGTTGCCCGCGGTGTCGGCATTGGCGTTGCCTGCGGAGTCGGCGTTCGCCGCGGCGTTGGCATTCCCGGCGGCGTCGACATTCCCGGCGGCGTCGGCATTCCCGGCGGCATTGGCCTTTGCCCGGACCCTGGCCTCGGCCGCCTTTGCAGCGGCGCGCTTCGCGCTGACGCGCTTCATGTCCACGCCGTGATGCGCGGGCACGTTGCGGAGCGCCTGGCCGGACCGGAAGTGCAGCATGCTGGACACTTCGCGGGCGAGGCGGTCCGCACCAGGGCGGTCAGCCTTGTTGATGACGAACAGGTCCGCGGCTTCCATCAGCCCGGCCTTCATCGCCTGTATGCTGTCTCCTGACTCGGGCACGAGCACAACAACGGTGGAATCCGCCGCCGCTGCGATGTCGAGCTCGGACTGCCCGACGCCGACCGTCTCGACAATGAGGCGCTCGAAGCCGAACGCGTCCATCACATCCGCAATCTCCTTCGTCGCCAGCGCCAGGCCGCCGAGCGAACCGCGCGTGGCCATCGAACGGATGAACACGCCCTCATCCATCGAGATCTCGTTCATGCGGATCCGGTCACCGAGCAGCGCCCCGCCCGTGAAGGGCGATGTGGGATCCACCGCAATCACGCCGACCCGCTCGTTCCGACTGCGGTAATACGCGATCAACGCCGCGGTCAGCGTGGACTTCCCCGCCCCGGGCGGCCCCGTGATGCCGATGCGGTGTGACCGTCCGATGCGCGGGTGCAGCGCGTTCAGCAGATCGTGAAATCCGTCCCGCTGGTTCTCCACAATGCTGATGACCCGCGCCAGCGCCGCGCGCCTGCCCGCAGTGAAATCGCCAAGGAGTCCGTTGTGGATGCCGCCGGTATCACTCATGACGACGAAGATGATCCGGTCGCAGCGACAGTGTCAAACCCACTCCCACTCCCTCTCCCTCTCCCTCCAACTCTCCCACTCCCTCTCCCACCTCCCAGTTTCGTTCAAAGCTCCCGATAGTCCGCCATGGCCGCCTCGATCACGCGCGTGGCCTGGTAAAGGCCGTAGACGCTCTGCACGGTGATCTGGAGGTCCGCACCCGGAATCAGCTTGTACGTCGAGAAGTAATGCTCCAGCCGCTCGACCAGGATCGTGGGCAGCGCAGCCAGATCGGTGACGTGACTCCACACGTAGTCGCCCTCCAGCACGGCGACAATCTTGTCGTCCGCCTCCCCCCGGTCCAGCAGCTGGATACCGCCAACCACGCGTGCGGGCACGATGACTTCCGAGCGCGCGATCGGGCGCTCGCTGATCACGCAGATGTCGAGCGGGTCGCCATCCCCGCGCAGTGCGCCAGGACAGAGTGCTGCCGTGCGCTCGCCGCAGTACGTGCGCGGGATGAAGCCATAGAGCGCGGGCGGCTGCGAGGATGTGCGCTGCGGCCGGTCGACCCGCAGATAGCCGGAGTTCTTATCCACCTCGTACTTGATCAGGTCGAAGGGCGTAATCTCGATATATGCATTGACGTTGACGGGCGGATCCCGGCCGATGTCGAGGCCGTGCCACGGATGGGGACGCCACTGCGAGAACGAGGACTCAGTCATGACCTTTCACCTGTTCGATTGCCGGTGCTCTCTTCCCAGCCCGCGCGCATGCCGCATGGGATTCTCCAGCAGGTGCGTCGGCAGGAAGAGCACAACGAGGAACATTACCAGAGCGACTCCAAGTCCGCCCGCAAGCAGCCAGACGCTGCGGACGGATATGAACGTGATCGCCGTGATCAATGCGATAGTGAGTGCGAAGATGCTGAGGAGAATGCGGCGCACCTGGAGTGCGGCGAAGCGCTCCGTCTGCAGCAGGTCGCGCGGATGGATGCGGACCCGGAACTCCTCGCGTTCCGCCCGCGTTATGAGCTGCCTGACCGCGCTGAGACCGGCACGCGCATCATCGACGATGGAGCGGGCAAACTCAACCGGCTCGCGCGCCGTGGCCTGAAGCAGCGTGGTCTTCATGCGCAGGATCACGGGGCGCACGGTCTCGATGCCGTTGAACGCCGGGTCATAGCGGAACCCGATGCCCTCGAGCAGTGCCGAGGCACGGAAGAAGTAGACGAGCTCGCGCGGCAGCATGAGCGGCCACGTGTAGAACGTGTCCATGATGTCGCGGATGATCTCCTGCACGCGCTTCGCGCCCAGCTCCCGCACGCGTGCAACGACCACGAGGATCTCTGCCGCGGCATCCCGGATCTCGGCCCGCGAGATCGCGGGATCGATCATGCCGAGCTCGTACATGCCGCTGATCATGGCGTCGATATCATCGCGGCCGGCAGCCAGCGCCACCCGCAGGATCCCCTCGCGTGTCGAACGCGCGAGCTGGAACGCCATCCCCCAGTCGAGCAGAACGATGGTGCCGTCCTCCTCGACGAGGATGTTGCCGGGGTGCGGATCGGCGTGAACGAATCCCTCGACCATCAGCATCCGCAGGTAGATCTCCGTCAGAGCTTCCATCATCTCGCCGAAATCGAGCTGACCGCTCTCGAAACGATGTGCAAGACGGTCCACCTTGTCGCCGTTCACCCATTCCATCACGAGCACGCGCCGGCGCGTGAGAGCTTCGTGGATGTAGGGCGCGCGGACCCGTGCGTCGTCGCCGAACTGTCTGCGGAACTGTTCCACATGGCGGGCTTCCTCGCGGAAGTCCATCTCCTCGCGCACCCGCACACTGAACTCGCGGACCACGTTTGTCAGCGCACGCACATGGTGGTTGGGGAACAGCACGTTGAGCAGCAGCAGCACGCGGAACGACACATCGAGGTCCAGTGCGACGAGCTCCTCCACGCCCGGACGCAGCACCTTGATCGCCACCACATCCTCGCCGAGCCGCGCACGGTGCACCTGACCCAGGCTGGCCGCCGCGACGGGCTCCGCTTCCAGGTCCGTGAACACCTCGCCGACGGGGCGACCGAGCTCGGCCTCGATCACGCGGCAGATGTCCTCGAAGGGGTCCGGCGGCACCTGGTCGTGCAGACTGCCTACACTGCCGAGATAGGGCTCCGGCAGAATGTCCGCGCGCGCACTGAACACCTGCGCCAGCTTGATGAACGTCGGGCCAAGTTCGGCGATGACCCGGGTCAGCCGGGCGGCGCGCTCGCGGTGCTGCTCAGGCGTGCGCCTGGCCGGAGCGCCGAACAGCAGCCATCTGCGCCTGTCACGTACGAAGGCAAGGACGAACGGCAGGAGGCGCCCCACGACGGTGAAACCGCGGCGCCAGCGCGTCATGGGGCCGGAGTGCCGGTGGAATGACCGTCGATACGCGACGCGCCGGTCGCAGTCGAACCTGCCTCCGGTGAGCGAACGGCCATGCCACCTGCCGCGGAATTCGAGCGCAGGGCCTCGTCGGGCGATACGGAGCCCGCCGACAGGATGTATGTGAATGCCTCATCTACTGTCATGTCGACCTCACGGATGTGCTCGATCGGTACGATGATGAGGAACCCGGTGGTAGGATTGGGCGTGGTCGGCACGAACACGCTGACCGCGCCGGTTACATGCCTCTGGATGACAGGCGGCGCAGCAGCGGACAGAAAGCCTATGGCCCAGCGGCCGGGTGATGGGTACTCCACGAGTACAACCTGCTTGAACGGCCGCGCGTCGGTGCCGAATACCGTCCGCACGATACGATTGGCAGCGGTATAGATCCGGCGCGTGAGCGGAATACTCTCGAGCGTCGCATGCCACCACGCGACGATCCGCGAACCGATGGCGCGCTGCGCGGCAAAGCCGATGGCGACGAGCAGCAGGAACAGCACGAGCAGGCCGAGACCGGGGATGATGAACGTCTCGCGGCCGAGCATTCCGCCGAGCGCTGGATACAGGAAGCGGCCGAGCAGGCCGTCGAGCACCTGGAAGATCCACCACAGCACGACGACCGTGGCGGTCATCGGCGCAATGACGATGAGGCCGGCGATCAGGTGTCTGCGGATCGATCCGCGCTTCATGTGGTGAACACCTGCGAGACGATCGATTCCTGAATCTGCCACATCTCCGACTCCAGCCGGTCGTCACCCTCCGGGTGGTCGTGTCCCAGGACATGGAGGGTACCGTGCACTGCGAGTCGCGCGAGTTCCTCCAGCGGGTCGATCCGGTTCGCATCGGCCTGCCGCAGCGCCTGCTCGAATCCGACGTACACGTCACCGACCGGGTCCTCCCCCTCCTCGTAGAGCGCAAACGCAATCACGTCCGTCGGGCGGTCATGCGACAGGAACTCCCGGTTCATCCCGGTAATTTCCGTGTCATCCAGCAGCGTGATGGACACCTCGGCATCGCGAGCCTGCGCGCGTCGCAGTGCAGCCCGCGCAGCACGCGCCATGACGCGCCGGACCGCTACATCGGGAATGATCGGCTGGGCCGCCGGGGAGTCCGAGGACGCGGTTCGCCTGCGGCGCACGGCCGCGCGCTGCCCGAGCGCCGCCCCGAGCTGGACGCGCACTGCGGACGGCATCAGTCGCCCGGTGCGGCCGTGTCCGACGCGCCCGGTGCGGCCGTGTCCGACGGCGCGGGCGTGGAGGTCAGCTCACGCGTGGCGGGATAGTCGAGCCGGTGGTGATACATGCCGCTGAGAACGGACGTGAACTGCTCCTTGATGCGTGCAACCTCGCGCAGCGTGAGCGGCGCATCCTCCAGTTCGCCCTGAGTGATCTTTGCATCGACAATGCGGTCGACGAGCGCACGAATGCGTTCCTCCGTCGGATCCTGAAGCACTTTCATGGCGGACTCCACGGAGTCTGCCATCATCAGGATGGCCGTTTCCCTGATCTGCGGCTTGGGTCCCAGGTACGCGAAATCCGCAGGATTCAGGTCGGCATCGGGATTGGCCTGCCTGGCCTGATCGTAGAAGAATCCGATCGACTGCGTGCCGTGGTGTTCCGGTATGAACCGGAGCACGGACTCAGGCACCTTGGCCTGCTCGGCGAGCTTCATGCCCTCGAGCACGTGACCGCGCACGATCTGAGCGGACTTTTTCGGATCGATCTGCTCGTGAGGGTTACGGCCGCGAGCCTGGTTCTCGATGAAGTACTGCGGTGTGACCATCTTGCCGACATCGTGATAGTACGCCCCGACCCGCACGAGTAGCGCATTCGCATCGATCGAGCGTGCAGCGGCCTCGGCCAGGTTGGCAACATTGATGGAATGGGCATATGTGCCGGGTGCCTCGAGCGAAAGCCGCTTGAGCAGCGGCCTGTTGAGATCTGCCAGCTCGAGCAGTGTCTGGTCCGTAGTGATCTTCGTGAACGCCTCGAAGAGCGGGAGGAACCCCATGGCGATGAGGGCGCTCGCGACACCGTTCGCAGCACCCCACATGATGCATGTCAGCACGTCCCCCGCCCCGCGCGTCCGCAGCAGGCCGAGGCCGATGCAGGTCAGCGCGTAGGCCGCCGCAACCACCACGCCGAGCACCAGGCCCTGCGAACGACGCCGCACGACGCGCACGCTGAGCGCGGCCGCACTGCCTCCGATCAGCAGGACCATGCTGGAGCTGACGTTGTTGAATGGTTCCTGGAACGCAAGCAGCGCCGCCATGACCAGCGCGAGATTGAGCGCCATGCGACCGTCCCACAGAGCGGCAACCACCAGTGCAGGAAATGCGATGGGGACAAGCTCGGTGGGCCCATCCGTTCCAGCGATCGCAGCCGCGGCGGCGCACAGGATCGCGACCAGGATGGTGATCACGATCACATGCCGGACGTTGTCGTAGACTGCCCGCCTGTAGAACAGCAGGAGAAATCCGAAGATCGACAGGATCATCATGTTCAGCACGAACATTCCCGCCTGCTGGCGGTAACGCGGCAGGCCCTCGCCGAGCGCGCCGGTCTGCTGCATGTGCATGCGATAGGCGTCGAGCCGCTCCAGTTCACGATCGCGTATCTGCTCATGCGCCGCGACCACGCGCTCACCTACCAGCACATCGCCCTTGCTCGTCGGCACATTCGTGCGCGCTTCGTCGCGGGCGATACTCGTGCGCTCCCGGTCCAGCTTGATGCTGCCATCGATGAAGCGCACGACAACCAGTCGCTGAAAGCTGGCCAGGCCAGGGGGTGACGGATCGGGGAGGTATGTATCAGCGAGACTGTAGAGCATGGTCTGCGTACGGACCGAGTTCCGGTCGACAGGACGTTCGCTGCCCTCACGGATGATGCGCCACTGTGGCACCGGGTTGTCATTGAAATCGTTGTCGGATACGATCTCGCGGGGCAGCTCCTCACGTATGGTCCGCTCCAGCGAGCGCCGCAGCATGGCGCGGTTCTGCGGTGCCCTCAGCATGTCGACAGTTTCCTGATTCACACTGAAGCCGTAATCGCTCAGCAGACGTCTCAGATTCTCGCGCCGCTCCGTATCCGTGTCACCGACCGCCGCCGCGCTGTCCATGTGCGTGATGAATTGGCTCACACGGCCGAGCATGGTATCGACCGCTGATGGATCGTAGCGGAATACCGGTGGTACGGCCGCAGCCGCCTCGTCACGTTCCTGCTGCAGTTCGGCATCGGATCGCGGTATCGAGAAGGTCTGCTCAGCAATGACGTCTTCCGTCGGGATCTGTCCGCGTTCGAAGTGAGGAAAGTCGGGCGCAGGCGCCTGGGGAAACAGGAAGTGGAGCAGGACCGTAACCCCGAGCAGCAGCGCGACGCGGAACCCATGATGGATGACGGCATCCGGCCAGAGATGCTCGGGCCGGTCGCTCAATGCGCGCAGAAACTCTCTCAGACGGTCTCGAGGCAAATCAGGTCTCCCGCGGCGCGCCGTCGGCCGTCGCATACGCTCTGATGATGTCCTTCACGAGGCGGTGACGCACGACGTCTACCTCGGTCAGGTATACGAACTCGATACCGTCGATACCGGGCAGGATGCGCTCGACCTGGAGCAGGCCCGAGTCATCCGGTCGCGGCAGATCGATCTGCGTCTTGTCGCCGGTGATCACCACCCGCGAGTTCAGGCCCAGGCGTGTCAGGAACATCTTCATCTGAGCCGAGGTCGCGTTCTGCGCCTCGTCCAGGATGACGAATGCATCGGCCAGCGTGCGGCCGCGCATGTATGCGAGCGGCGAGACTTCGATGGTACGTGCCTCGAGCGCCCGCTTCACCCAGTCGGACGGCATGATGTCCTCGAGCGCGTCGTACAGCGGCCGCAGGTACGGATCGACCTTTTCCTGCAAATCGCCGGGCAGGAAGCCGAGGTTCTCACCCGCTTCGACGGCTGGCCGCGCGAGGATGATGCGCTTCACGCGGTTCTTGCGCAGCGCATCGACCGCGGCGGCCACAGCGAGGTACGTCTTGCCGGTACCGGCCGGGCCGATGGAGATGACGATGTCGTTGCTTACAATGGCATCGAGGTATTCGCGCTGACCCTCGGACTTCGACCCGATCAGTTTCTTCAGGCCGGCAAAGAGAACCTGCTCTTCCACGGCCGCCACGCCGTTGCGCACGGCGGGCCGTGCCCCGCGCGGACGCTGCGTGCTCGCCGCGAAACCGCGGCGGATCTCATCGGCTTCGAACGGTTGGCCGATGCGCGCCTGCTGGATCATGTTCTCGGCAACTGGCAGCGCGCGCTCAACGTCCCCGACGTCGCCGGACAGGATGAGATCGTCGCCGCGCAGAATGACGCGGCAGCCGGAGAGCTTCGCCAGTTCCTGCAGGTGCGAGTCATTGACTCCGGCGAGCAGGAGAAAATCGGCGCCTTCTGCGGCGAGGCGGTGTTCGACAGTCGTGCTATCCACCAGCAGCCCCTGCTCCTTCCGTGGGAATCGTGCGGATATGGAGATCCGCGAGTTCATGATCGTCAATGGCCGACGGCGCACCTTCGAACAGTGCCCGCGCAGCTGTCGTCTTAGGGAACGCAATGACATCGCGCAGGCTCTGCGCACCGATCAGCAGCATGACCAGCCGATCGAAGCCGAACGCGAAACCGCCGTGGGGCGGCACGCCGTATCGGAACGCCTCGAGCAGGAATCCGAAGCGACGGTCCGCCTCATCGCCATCGATGCCGAGCGCCTGAAACATCGAGCGCTGCAATGCGGCATCGTGGATCCGTATGGATCCGCTTGCAAGCTCATTACCGTTGTAGACCGCATCATAGGCGCGGGAGGACAATCCCCGCGAGTACAGCTCCCACGCCGCCCGTCCATCCGGCGGCCCGTTGCGCGTGGCATCGAGCACAGCCCGCACATCGCCGGGTTCCGGGGCGGTGAAGGGGTGGTGCACAGCCGCGAGCCGTTCGCCGTCCGAATCCCACTCGAAGAGCGGGAACCCGGTGATCCACACCCAGGCATGCGCGCCCGCGTCACGCAGGCCGCGCACATCGCCGATGTGGCGCCGCAGCGCGTCCAGCGCGACCTCGGCACCGCCCAGAACACGGTTGCGGTCGCCCGCGCCGGGAACGGCGGACCGGAAATGACCCACAACGGCAACGAACAGATCGCCCTGCTGAATGCCGGTCCGTGCATCGAACCCCGCAATGCGCTCGCCCTCGACCGCCTTCGCCAGGGGACCGCTGGTCCCGTTCGCGGTCCGTTTCAGGTAGAGCGCACCGCCAGCGCCTGCGCCTCGCGCAATGACGGTGAGCTCGTCGAGTTCGCGCCGTGAGAGCGCTGCCCCGCCCTCGACCACGATACCCCGCACGCGCGCACCGGATTCCACCGCGTCCTGCACCACCCGGAACTCCGAGCCCGCCACTGCATCCGTCACATCGATGAACGGCATGGCGAAACGCAGGTCCGGCTTGTCGGTGCCGTACCGCTCGAGTGACTCCGCAAACGTCAGGCGCGGAAACGGAACAGGCAGCTCGACATCCAGGATCTCGCGCCACAGCGCGGCGATCATCCGTTCTGCGA
Organism: Gemmatimonadota bacterium; assembly: GCA_018224305.1. Classification (GTDB taxonomy): domain Bacteria; phylum Gemmatimonadota; class Gemmatimonadetes; order Longimicrobiales; family RSA9; genus SH-MAG3. The sequence continues at coordinate 12,541 of JAGTUV010000034.1, read as the reverse complement.
CACCGAACACGTCCTCCTCGTTCACGAAGGACATCTCGGCGTCGATCTGCGTAAACTCAGGCTGACGATCCGCGCGCAGGTCCTCATCCCGCAGGCAGCGCGCGATCTGGAAGTAGCGGTCGTAACCGGATACCATGAGCAGCTGCTTGTAGATCTGCGGCGACTGCGGCAGTGCGTAGAACTCACCCGGGTGCACGCGGCTCGGCACGAGGTAGTCACGGGCGCCCTCCGGCGTGCGCCGCGTCAGCATCGGCGTGTCGATCTCCCAGAACCCTTCCGCCGTCAGGTGCCGGCGCACGACCTGGAACGCGCGGTGACGCGCCTCGAGCGCCTGCTGCAGCTCCGTGCGGCGCAGATCGAGGTAGCGGTAGCGCAGGCGCAACTCCTCTGCGGCCAGCTCCTCCGTGGCGCCGCGTGCGACCTGGATGGGCGGTGTCTCGGACTCCGCCAGGACAGTGAGGGATGCCACGTGCACCTCGACCTCGCCCGTCGCCATGTCCGGGTTCGCGTTGCTGCCCGGACGCGCCACGACCACGCCCTCGATCGCGATCACCCACTCGACACCCAGCGCCTTCGCCGATTCCAGCACGTCCGGCGGCGTCCAGTCGGGTCCGAACGACAGCTGGACGCGGCCGACGCGATCGCGCAGGTCGGCGAAGATCAGACCGCCCAGGTCACGCCGGCGATGAACCCACCCGGCGAGCCGCACCCTCTCGCCGGCGTGCGCTCCGCGCAGCGAACCCGCAGTTGCCGTCCTGTATGCAGTGGCTCCGGCTGTCGTGTCCGGCGCTGTATTCGTCCTCATGCCCTCTTTGTCATCCCCTGCCTGCGTTCACGACCCGTGTGTCCGTCTGCCACCTGCCCGTCATGCGCTGTCCTCGATTCTGCCCCTGCGCGCCAGGCGCATGGCGATGAACACGCCGGTCGCGGCACCTGCGACGTCGGCGACCCAGTCCGCTACCTCTGCGGAGCGGCCCGGCACCGAGCGCTGGCGCAGCTCGTCGGCCATGCCCAGCAACAGCGCGATCAGAACCGGCAGCAGCCACGTCCCGCGCCAGTCGGCGGCCAGCCAGCCACGCGCCAGCAGGAACCCGAGCACGCCGTACATGCCGAAATGGGCGACCTTGTCCAGGCCCGGCACGCTCGGCAGCGAAGTCGTGGATTGGAGGCCCCCTGCGATCCACACCGTCGCGGCCCAGATGATCGCCGGCGCGAACGCGCGGAGATTAGCGCCCAGGGCGGCCTCCCTGCCGGCCGCGGCCGAACCGTGAAAGATGGCGCCCCGGCAGATCTGCCACAAGCGACGGACGGCCGCGGGGTCGCCGCGCCGGCGCGATTCGAATAGGTTCCTTCATGGCAGGGAAACTGAGCCCGAGCGCACAGGGCAAGCTGGCTATTCTCGGTGAGTTCGTGAATCGTGTGCAGCGCGTGCACGGTCTGGTGGAACAGTTTGCGACATCGAAGACCAATCCGGACCAGTTCGTGATGCCCATGACGAGGGGGTTCTCGCAGCTCAAGATGGTCTTCATGGGCGCGGGGCTCGACGCCATGTCGCAACTGTGCGGCTCCATGGAGATCGCGTCCAAGCGCGGCCTCTCGCACATGCAGAAAGTGAGGATTCTGCGGGAAGGCGTCGGATCGCTGAAATTCCAGCTGGAGCTGGAGCAGCGCGCAATAGTGAGCGAGGAGCAGGCCCGGCAGACTCGCGAGGCCGCGGCGGACGAGTCATCCTAGACGGGCGGACCGGAGCGCGGTGAGTCAGCTGCGGCACCGCATCAGGCGGCCGCCAGAGACTCGGCTTCCTTCAGGGCGTCCATGAATTCCCTGGGATTTCGTGCTGCCACCAGCTTGTTGCGAACATCGTCCTTCCGCACGAGTCGCGAGATCCGGCTGAGCGCCTTGATATGCGGCCCTGCGGCCGATTCCGGACCGACCAGCAGGAAGAACAGACTCACCGGCTGACCGTCCAGGGCATCGAAATCGACGGGGGCCGCCGCGCGGCCTGCCGCCATCCGCAACTCGCCGACGGAGGAGGATTTGCCGTGCGGGATTGCGACGCCATGGCCGATGCCCGTGGACAGGACGGCCTCCCGCTCGCGCACCGCGCGCAGCAGGTCGTCGCGAGCGGGCGCACCGGCAGGCGACGCAGCGACATCGACGAGCTCGCGAAGCAGGTCGTCCTTGTTCTGCGCTTCGAGCGGAATCTTGATCCGCTCGATCGATAGCAACTCACTCAGCAGCAATGGTCCGCCTCACTACAGCGTACAGGATTACCACGCATAAACAATCCGGTTAAGTTAACCATGGCCCGGAATGGCAACAAGCGGACCGTCATGCGGCCGCACATATCATACGACCTGGAATGATGGAAGAAAACAAGGACGTGCCGGACCTGCTGGACATATCGGCGGCGGCCGGGCCGGACGCGACGGCGGAAACGGCCGCCGCCCCGGATCTGTTGAACATGCTGCCCGCGGAGGTGGACGCCGCACTGGCCGAACACTTCGCGGGTCACGGGGAGCGCGGCTTCCGGGTGGGGCAGACGAAGGCCTGGCTGTATCAGCGAGATGCGCTGTCCTTCGATGAGATGACGGACCTTTCGGTCGATGCGCGTGGCCGGCTGGCCGATGCGTTCACGCTGACGGTGCCGGATTCGGCCCGTGTCGAGCGTTCCACGGATGGGACGGTGAAGCACCTGTGGCGCATGTCGGATGGTGAGCTCGTGGAGAGCGTGCTCATCCCTTCGCGCGATCGGCTGACGCTGTGCATGTCGTCGCAGGCCGGATGCGCGATGGCATGTGTCTTCTGTGCAACCGGCTGGTCGGGCTATCGGCGGCAGCTGACGACGGGCGAGATCGTGGCGCAGTACCGCGGCGCGCGCCGGTGGGCGCAGGAACACGGACTGGGCCCGATCACGAACGTCGTGTTCATGGGCATGGGCGAACCGCTGATGAACCGCAGTGCCGTGATGCCGTCGCTCACTCTGCTCAATCACGCCTATGGGCTCGGCGCGCGGAGGATCACGGTTTCGACTGTTGGCATCGTGCCCGGCATCGATGAGCTGGCAGGACGCCCGGAGCAGTTCCGCCTCGCCGTTTCGCTGCACGCGCCGAACGAGGCGCTGCGGCAGAAGCTCGTTCCCGTCGCAAGGAAGTATCCGCTGCCGGACCTGATGGAATCGCTCGACCGGTTCGAGGAAGCCGGCGGCCGCCGCATCACCTTCGAGTATGTGATGATCGACGGCGTGAACGATGAGCTGGACCATGCGCGCGAGCTGGCTGCGCTGGTCGGCCGGTTCCAGGCGCACGTGAACCTGATCCCGTTCAATCCGATCCCGGGACCGGACTGGCGGCCCTCACCGCACGAACGGCTGCGCGCATTCGCGGATGTGCTGGAAGCGGGCGGCGTGCCCGCGACGGTACGCAGCCCGCGTGGCCGCGACATCGCTGCGGCGTGCGGACAGCTGAGGGCGGAGCATGAGACGACACCGCCGAAGCCGTATGTCGAGCTGGTGAGGCAGAGCCGCGGCGTCGCGCGATGAGGGGATTCGATCAGCCTCGTCGCTTCATGAAGTGAGACTGGCGGTCCGTCCGTCAAGCCGATGAAGCCGGTGAACCGGAGCGAGCATGTGCGGAACAGCGATCGTCATGAAGCGCGGGGTCGTCGTCACGCCCGGTAGCGCACGGCGCGGGAATGGAACACGACGCCGCGCAGGCGCAGCGACGGCATTTGCGGTCGGTCGCCAAGCGGCCTACCCTGGAAACGCACCCGCTGCCCGTCACTCCGGCCCCGGAGCGGCCATGCCCGCCGACGACTCCGCCGAGGTCACCAGGCTGTTGCGTGCCGTGCAGGCGGCGGACGCACTCGTCCTGTCCGCCGCGACGATCGACCGCGAGCTACGCCCGGCCAGGGCCTGGCTCCATCGGGAGCTGCTGCACGAGGGGTTGGGCGCATGACGCCCGAGCGGTGGGGGGCAATTCAGTCGCTGTTCTTTGCAGCCGCCAACATCGACGACGACGCCCGCGACGCGTTCCTTGCCGACGCGTGTCCGAATGACGAAGCGCTGCGTCACGAGGTCGCGGCGCTGCTGCGCGCCGAGCAGCGCTCGCATGACAGCGCGTCGACGTTCATTTCCGATCTCATCGCCGCCGTTGCAGACGATCTCGTCGACGACTCCGGGGTGAGCCGCGTGGGAGAACGAGCGGGTCCCTACCGCCTGCTGCGCGAGCTCGGCCACGGCGGCATGGGCAGCGTGTACCTCGCCGAGCGCGCCGATGCGGAGTATCACTCGGTCGTCGCCATCAAGTTCGTTCGTGGCGCTCTGGCGGCTCCCGATCTCGAGCGGCGCTTCCGCGCGGAACGCCAGATCCTCGCCGATCTGACTCATCCCGGCATCGCGTGGCTGCTCGATGCCGGCACGCTACCGGATGGCACGCCGTTCCTCGTCATGGAGTATATCGACGGCGAGCCCATCGACGCGTGGTGCGATCGACGAGAGCTCGGGCTGCGCGGCCGCATCGCTCTGTTCTGCGAGGTGTGCGCGGCGGTGCAGTACGCGCACCAGGCGCTGGTTATTCATCGCGACCTGAAACCGTCGAACATCCTCGTAACAGCCGATGGCACACCGAAGCTGGTCGACTTCGGGATCGCGAAACTGATCGCCGGCCCGGACCTGGAGGCGACGGCGACGTTGCGCATGCTCACGCCGACCTATGCCGCGCCGGAACAGGTGCGGGGCGGACGCATCGCAGTCGCAACGGATGTGTATGCACTGGGCGGCGTGCTCTACCGGCTGATCACGGGGCGACCCGCGAACGACGTGACGGGCGGATCGCCGACGGACATCGAGCGACGGATCTGTGAGCTGGATGCGCCTCGTCCATCCGCCGCGACGGTCGGTCTTGCGATGGGCTGGCGGCGGCGTCTTCAGGGCGACCTCGACACGATCACGCAGAAGGCGCTGCACAAGGATCCGGAACGCCGCTACGCGACGGTGGACCAGTTCGTGGAGGATCTGCGCCGCCACACGGACGGACTGCCGGTGCGCGCGCGCGCCGACACGCTGCGCTATCGAACGGGCAAGTTCGTGCGTCGCCACCGGCGCGCGGTCGCCGCGACCGTCGGTGTGGTCCTCGGCGTGGGCGCGCTGACGGGCTTCTACATGACGGATCTCGCGCACGAGCGCGACCGCGCGCAGCTCGAGGCCGCGAAGGCGAGCGAGATCTCGGAGTTCCTGAGCGCACTGTTTCAGCAGTCGGATCCGAGGATCGCGCGCGGTCAGGATGTTACTGCCCGCGAGCTGCTCGACCGCGGCGCGGCGCGGGTCGATCGCGAGCTCACCGGTCAGCCGGCCGTACAGGCGACACTGCTCGGCGTGATGAGCCGGGTGTACCACGGGCTGGGTGTGTACGGATCCGCCGTAACCGCGGCCGAGCGGTCACTGCGGATTCGCCGCGACCTGTACGGCAACGTGCATCCCGATGTCGCCGCGAGCACATACGACCTCGCACTCGCGCTGTTCAACCGCGGCGATTACGAGCGCTCCGAATCGCACTACCGGGAAGCACTTCGAATCCGGCGCGCACTCTACGGGGGTGACCATCCAGACGTTGTGCACAGTCTCGCAGGACTCGCGTTCGTTCTGGTGCGCACGGAACAGCTCGACGAAGCGGAAGCCGCCTACCGCGAGGCGCTGGCGACGGCGCGACGTCTCGGCGACGATGACCGACGTATCGCGAGCCTCAGCGACGGCCTCGCCTCGACGCTGCTGGGCAAGGGCGACTTCGCCGGTTCCGTCCCTCTCTTCGAGGAAGCGGTGGCACTGGTCCGGAAACGTTCGCCGGTCGACAGCCTGACGCTCGCGACCGCGCTCAACAACCTGGCCGGCGGCCTCGTCGAGCTCGGACGAGGCATCGAGGCAGAGCCCATGTATCGTGAAGCGCTCGCGGTTTACACTGGTTTCTACGGTGAGGCGCACCCCTATGTCTCGGCAGCGCGGATGGGCCTGAGCAGGCTGCTTCACGACCTCGGTGCGCTCGAGGAGTCGAAGGCGTTCGCGATGGAGGCCCTGGCGTTCGACACCGTCAGCCTCGGTCCGCGCCACCCCGACATCGCACCGCTGTTCGGTCGCATTGGCACGATCCTCATCGAGCAGGAGCGCTTCGCCGAGGCGGAACAGCATCTGCGTCGAGCACTGGACATCCGGCGCGACGCGCTCGGACCCGAACACCCGTACACGGCAATCAGCATGAACGAGCTGGCCGCGCTGCATCGCGCAAGCAACGATCTTGCACGAGCCGAATCCGCGTATCACGAGGTGCTTGCGCTGCGCCGGCGGATTCACCCGCCATCGCATCCGTACCTCGCATTCACGCTGGTCGGACTCGGCACCGTTCTGCTCGACCTCGATCGAGCCGGGGAGGCCGAGCCGCTGCTGCGCGAGGCGCTCGCCATCCGCGAGGCCGCGCTGCCGTCAGGCCACTGGCAGCGCGGCGAGGCGGAAAGCGCGCTCGGCGGAACGCTGGCGCGCCTCGGACACCACGAGGAAGGCGAGCGACTGCTCGTTTCGGGCTTCGAAACGCTGCACCGGACTCGCGGCGCCAGCCACAGGATGACACGCCGCGCGCTCGAGCGTGTGACCACGTTTCTCGAGATGGCGGGCCGCCCGGCCGATGCCGCCCGCTTCAGGGCGAATTGAAATCGTTCGGGAGCCCTCCATCGACCGCGAACTCACAACCTCAGCCTCAGCCTCACAGCCCTACTGAAAATCCCTCCCCAGTATCACCGTCGCATCCAGATGAAGGTCGGTATCCGGCTCGCTGGTGATGCGCGTGATGCCGAGGTGTCCGGCGACCGCACGGGCGATGGCGTCATTGCCGGACCGGGCGATCACAGTGGAGCTGTCGCCGGCGCTGGCGGGGGCGTTGCCAAAGAAAAGGACGTCGAACCCCGCGCTCCGCAGGCGCTGTGTCACAGCGCGGGCCATACCGGCGCGGCCGGACCCGTTGAGGACCTCGACACGGCCGGCTGCAACCGGTATGTCCACGGCCTGGATCCCGGGCTCGGCTGCGTCCGGGGTCGAGCCGGCGCGGCCGAGGCCGAACGCGAACGACGCGACGAACGCGGCGCACACGAGCAGTGCCGCACCCGCGCCGACCGTTTCCAGCGCGCTATGCCGGGACACGCGCGGGCACTCCGTTCACGACATTCCAGAACGCTACGGTCTCGGCGCGTATCGGTCGCCCCTCACGGAGCATCCGAGCGAGCCGGGCACGCAGGACATCACGCAGGACCTCGTTACGGGCGGACGGCATGCGCGCGCGCAGCGTCGCGAGGCCGGCAGGGTCGTAGCGCCGGCCGGGCTCGATGTAATCGGCGATGAAGAGCGATCGGCCGAGCTCGTCGAATTCCGGGTGGCCGATCGTGTGATAGGCGATCGCTCTCAGGAAGCCTTCATCCTCGACCCCATCGGCGCGCAATCGCGCGGCGGCAGCGGGTCCGTGCAGCAGCTTGCCCGTCAGGGTCTTCAATGATTCGGGCACCAGCCCGCGCAGCTCGTCGGGTGGCGCCTCGCGCAGTGCGTCGTGAAGATAACCGGCGGCCTGCCAGCGGATGCGCTCCGCTGCCGGGAGGTCGAGCGCAACCGCCCATGCGCCCAGCAGTACCGAAACGCGCTGCATATGGGCGAACCGGTCGTCACCGACGTGCGACCACGCCGGCAAACGCCCCTCGGCGGCGGCCTCAAGCAGTGCGGCGGGCTGCACGCGAAGCAATCCGGTTCTCTGCATCGACGAATATGAAGATCGGCTCGAACACCTCCAGCTCACTCTCGTCATAGCTGGCATAGCTGAAGATGATCACCGCATCGCCCGGCTGCACCAGTCGCGCGGCGGCGCCGTTGATGACGACATCGCGACTGTTGGCGGGCGCGCGCATCGCGTACGTCTCGAAGCGGGCGCCGTTCGCGATGTTGACGACATGTACCTGCTCGTATTCGCGGATGTCCGCCGCGTCCAGCAGGGTGCTGTCGATGGTGATCGATCCCTCGTAATTCAGATTCGAATCCGTCACGGTGGCGCGATGGATCTTGGACTTGCACATGATTCGCTTCATGGTACGCTCCCGGCCTGCTCCAGAATGTGATTATCGATGAGCCGAGTACTCCCGACATACGCGGCCACGGCAACGGCGTGCCCGCGTCCGACCCGGTCCGGCGTCGCCAGCGATTCCGGGTCGACCACCTCGACATACTGCGTTGCTACCCCGGGCTCCGCTTCGAGGGTCGCACGGGCGGCTCCGAGGATTACGGCGGGGTCATCGGCACCGGCCGCGAACGCCGCCTGCGCGGCCGAAAGCGCCCGATGCAGCGCCAGAGCGGAGTGCCGCTGGTCCGCGGAGAGATACGCGTTGCGCGAACTCAGGGCGATACCGTCCGGATCACGCACGATGCGACCCACGATCACATCGATGCCGAAGTCGAGGTCGCGTGCCATGCGACGAATGAGCGAAGCCTGCTGAAGATCCTTCTGTCCGAATACCGCGCAGTCCGGCCGGACCATGTTGAAGAGCTTCGCCACGATCGTGAGCACGCCCTCGAAATGACCGGGGCGAAAGCGCCCGCAGAGGACGTTGCCGAGGTCGGGCGCGTGAACCCGAACCGGCGACGACCCGTTCGGAAACACCTCGTCGGTTTCCGGAGCGAAGAGCAGCGCGACACCTCGACTCGATACCAGTCCTGCATCGCGATTCAGGTCCCGCGGATACCGGTCGAAATCCTCCGCGGGGCCGAACTGAAGAGGATTGACGAAAATCGACAGGACCACCTCATCCGCATGCCGGCGTGCAGCGTCGCACAACTGGAGATGGCCCTCGTGCAGGGCCCCCATCGTGGGGACCAGGCCGACGCGGCGGCCCGCCGCCCGCGCGCGGCCAATGTGCTCGCGGAGCTGCCCGATGGTTGTGACAGTCTTCACTCGAACGAGTGTTCCTCGTCAGGGTAACTGCGGGCGCGAACAGCCAGCGCATACTCCCGGACGCCCGCTCGTGCGGCATCGCCCAGCTCAGCGAAACGGCGCAGGAATTTCGGCTTGAACGCGTCATTCAGGCCGAGCAGGTCCGGCAGCACGAGCACCTGACCGTCCACTCCCGCCCCTGCGCCAATGCCGATCGTCGGGATGGTGACCATGCTGGTGATCGAACTCGCCAGTGTCGCCGGCACGACCTCCAGCACGAGGCCGAACGCACCCGCTTCCTCGAGGCGTCCGGCCTCCTCACTTAGCCGCTCCGCTTCGATCGATTCCCTGCCCTGCACCCGGTACCCGCCGAGTACGTGGACGGACTGCGGCGTCAATCCGATGTGGCCGAGAACGGGAATACCGGCGCGGACGAGCGTGCGCACGTGATCGGCAGCGGCTTCGTCTCCACCTTCGAGCTTCACCGCTTCGGCCCCCGTCTCCTTCAGCATGCGGCCGGCGTTGCGCAGCGTTTCCTGGGGCGAGACCTGGAACGACATGAACGGCATGTCCACGACGAGGAGCGCCCGCTTCACGCCGCGTCGCACCGCGCGGGCGTGATAGATCATGTCCTCAATCGTGACCGGAAGAGTGGATTCGTAACCGGAGAATACCTGGCCGACCGAATCCCCGACGAGGACGAGATCGACGCCCGCTTCGTCAACGATTCTCGCGAACAGGAAGTCGTACGCCGTGAGGGCGACGATGGGCTCGCGACGCTGCTTCATGTCGAGCAGATCACGCACCGTGGTGCGTCTGCCTTCGCCCGGCTGCGTGCTCATCGAATCCCGCGACACGGTCCCGCCGGCCGGTAACTGCCGACCTGCGCTCAACGTAAATAACCAGCCTGTTTGACGATGCGGCAAGCTACTCGCATCATCAGGGAGTGTCAAACGCCATCCGCTACGACGCACTGCTCATCCGCGACCTCGCCGACGAGCTGAACCGGGCCCTGAAAGGCGTCCGCCTGGACGCCGTGCTGCTGGAACGGGAATCCCTTCGGGTCACCATCCATACGCGCGCCCGCCGGCGCTCCGCACCCCCGCCGCCCGGTCTCCTCTGGCAGCTGCATCCCACGGCCGGCCACCTGACCCCTGCCGCCCGGGAGGCGACGCGCGGCGGCATAGCGCTCGGTGCGTCGACCACCATTGCCCGTGTGCACGCACCGCCCGACGAACGCATCATCATCTTCGAGCTGGAGGCGCCAGACGCTCCGGCCGGCGCAGCGCGCCGCATCGTCATCGAGCTCATCACGAACCAGTGGAACGCGCTCGCGCTCGGGGCGGAAGACCGCATCACGGCTGTGCTGCGGGAACGGGAGACACGCGGCCGCGTCCTCCGCGCCGGCCGCGTTTACCAGCCACCCGCACGTTCGCCGCGGATCGGGGCTGCTGAACCGATCGATTCCACTACATGGCGCGACCAACTCGGATCCATCCCTCCCGGCGAGCGCCTCGCAGCGCTGCTCCGGTTCGCAGCCTATACCAGCCCGTTGAACGCAGCGCATATCCTGGGCTCCGCGGATGTCGATCCCGGCAGTGATGCGCTCGAGCCCTCGCGCGAGAGGTATGAGCAGATGATTTGGACGGGACCGCGTGCGCCGGTTCTGCTGCGACTCGGGGAGCACTGGCAGCCGTACTCGCAGATGCTGCCGGGCGCCGGTGCAGGAACCGCGGATGTGGATTCCCTGCTGGATGCGTTCCGGCTGGCCGCCGAATACTGCGCCGCTGCGCCGGCAGAAAGCAGTGCAGCCGACAGGGCGCTCGAGGCGCTGCAGCAGCGACTCGAGTCGATCGAGCGCCGAGCCTCGCGGCTGCGCGAAGAGCAGGCGGGCTCGAGCGTGGAAGCTGCACAGTTGCGGCAGCACGCGGATCTGCTGCTCGCCCAGCTGCATCGCGTCGAACGCGGCGCGACGCATGTCAGCCTCGATGACTTTGCCGGCGGTGCCATCGACCTGGAACTGGACGGGGCGCAGAGCGCCGCCGACAATGCATCGCGGTTGTACGACAGCGCGCGCAGGCGCGATCGTGCATCAGCACGCATACCCGGCCTGCTGAAGGCCGGCGCGAAGGAGCGCGCGCGCATCGAACAGCTGATCGAACGCGTGCGGGCGGGAGCATGCACGGCCGAGGAACTCCAGAAGATCCAGCCGCAGGGACACGGCACGGACCGCGCCGCGGGGCCGGCGCTCCCCTACCGGGAGTATCGCACGTCGGGAGGACTCGAAGTGCGCGTCGGTCGCGGTTCGCGCGCGAACGACGAGCTCACGTTCCGGCATTCGCGCCCATCTGACGTATGGCTGCATGCGCGCGATGTTGCAGGAGCGCACGTCATACTGCGCTGGGATCGCAATGAGGAGAATCCACCGGCCGCCGCAATCGCCGAAGCCGCCGTGCTGGCCGCACTGCACAGTCGCGCACGCACCTCCGGCACCGTCGCGGTCGACTGGACCCGCCGCAAGCATGTGAGAAAGCCGCGCAAGTCGGCTCCGGGGCTGGTGATTCCGGAGCGGGTCAGAACGGTGTTCGTCGAGCCGGATGCTGCGCTGGAAGAAAAAATGCGCGCGGAGCGCTAATGTGACGCAACGCGCGGGTCAGACGCTGTCGATCGCCGTGCGCAGATCCCGCATCAACTCGTCGACGCCGGCATTGCCGCCGTCGTCCAGTGCATCGATCAGCGCGCTGCCGATGATGACGCCGTCGGCGACACGCGCGACCGCCGCCGCCTGAGCGGGAGTGGACACGCCGAAGCCGACGGCAACCGGAACCGCGACACTCGCACGCAGCGCCGCGACCTCCGCCAGCGTCTCCTGCCTCAGCTCCTGGCGGGCCCCGGTCACGCCCATGCGACCGACGTAGTAGAGAAAGCCCTGTGCAGTGGCTGCGATCTCCAGGAGACGCGCGGGCGGCGTGGTGGGCGCGGCCAGCCGGATGAACGAGAACGGGGCATCCTGAAGCCGGCGTTCCAGATCCCGATCGGCTCCCGCCGGCAGGTCCGTGATCAATACCCCTGCCGCGCCGGCGTCCGCTGCGTCGGCAATGAAGCGGTCCACACCGTAGTCGATGACCGGATTCAGGTAGGAGAACAGCACGACCGGCACATCGCAACGCGCGTGAAACGAGCGCAATGTTTCCAGTGTCCAGCGGAGCGTGACGCCACGCTCGATGGCTCGCTGCGAGGCGCGCTGAATCGTCGGGCCGTCGGCGACCGGGTCACTGAACGGCACGCCCAGCTCGATGACGTCCGCACCGGCCTCCGCCAGCACGTCGAGCAGGCCGGCCGTCCGATCCGGCTCAGGATAGCCGGCAGTGAGGTAGGGTATGAGCGCCCGCCCCCCGCGTGAACGCATCCGGGCGAAGCAGGCTGCGAGCGGATCGATGTCAGATGAAATAGTCGGAGACGCGGATGCCATATCGGTCCGGATCGGTGGTCTTGATGATCGCGCGCTTCGGACTGCCTGTCGCGGGGTCGACCTCACCGAGATCGGCCTCGATCGGCTCCGCCAGCATGCTGCCGCCACTGTCGGAGAT